>JANWWX010000224.1 GCA_025057195.1 Leptospiraceae bacterium
GAAAACCACGGTTCTGGATGCTCCGTTCGATGGCCGCAAATTCCTCTGCGCTATAGATTTTTTGCACTGCGATCTGCTCAACCGAGGGACGGAGGTATTGCCCCGCCGAAACGATGTCCACGCCTGCTTCTTTCAGATCATCCAATAGCGTTTCAATTTCTTCGGCTGTTTCGCCTAATCCCACCATGAACGCGCTTTTGCGGATGATCGCCGGAAAATGGTCCCGGAGCCAGGAAAGTAGCGCCAACGAACGAGAATAGTCTGCCTGTGGTCGCACAAAGGGCGAAAGCCGGGCCACTGTTTCAATATTGTGTGCGATGACCGCTGCGCCTGAACGGGCAATCTGTTCAAGGTATTGTGGCTGGTTATGGAAATCTGGAATGAGCAACTCCACTGTAATCCCGAGTTGCGTGAGGTCGTGCGCGATGGTGGCGAAGTGTGCCGCAAGGCCAGCTTCGTCGTCGTCACGCGCGACGGACGTGATCACGAGATAATCATATTGGCCGGTGTGGGCTACTGCAAGGATGTCGGCACGTTCTTTCTCCGCTATTGCCGATAGCGGGGGTGGCTTGGCGGTTTCGACATAGCAAAAACGGCACGCCCGCGTGCACAGCCGACCACCGATGAGAAAGGTCGCAATCCCCAGTGAGGAGCACTCATAGCGGTTGGGGCAACGCGATTCCTCGCACACGGTGTGCACATGGGGATAGCTGAGTAGCTTAACGGGTGCATCAAAAGACCAGCGGATTTTTTTGGTGGTGCGCAGGGGCTCGCTCATGGCACAAAAGACTTGGCAAAAATATACGCAGATTCTGCCTGATCGGCAAGCCCGATGCCAGTGAACGCCCAACCCCGCAGAAAAAGTCCCGGATGTTGCGCGAGCCGATCGGCAATCTGTTGCTTCCATTCACCATAGCCGGGTGCATAGCGCGGGATGCCTGGCCGATGCCGAAAAACACGGCTCCACAGTGGTTGCAGCTTGCGCCGGAAAATTCGGCTGAGCGATTCAACAACTAAAGATGCTAATTCTTCCTCAGTAAAAAGTTCGCTGTCCCCTGAAACCATTGTTTTGGTCAAAAACACATTCTCGGGGGCGCGGCCCGAAAAGACATTGGAGGCAAAAATTGTCCCCAAAATGGGGTATTGTTCGCGGCGGGGCACGAGAAAACCATAGCCTGAGGCCGAAAAGTCTTTAGCATCCCAAGCAGTGTAGATCACATTCATCGGGCTATGTTTTAACTCAGAAAGTTGCTGAGAAAGTTCCTTGTCAAGTTCGCGGAAAATGGCTGCAGCATCGGGCGCGCCACAGCAAAAAATAACCCGGCCAAAATTGCCGTAGGTTTTACTTTTTGAGGCTAAAAGATATGCTCCCGAATTATCACGGCTGATGCGGATAATTTTGTCTTTGACCAAATGCACTCCCCTTTGTTCCAAGACCTGTTTTAGCGCATCGACCAAGGTGATCAGCCCTTCGCTAAAATTATAAATGCCTGGCCGTGCGGAAATGCCCAGCTCTTTTTGCCAGAACTCCCGCCGTTCGCGCAGGTATTCTTTCACTGCATGCCGGAGTTTTGTTGCGCTCTGCATTTTAGCAAAAAGTTGTGGGAAAAGTGAAGAAAATTCCAGATCCTCTGCCTCGCTGCCATAAATACCCCGGGCAAAGGGGGAAGCCAAGTATTCTGCGGCACTGGCACCCAGCACGTTGCGCACAAAATCGAAAAGTGAAATTGTCGGCCAGACCGAAAACCGCTTGTTGAGCGCTAACACTAAACGGATTTTTTCTGGAAAAAATAGCAAAGGAGTAAAGATGACACCCCACGGCGACTGTGGTGCCTTGACCAAATAACCCTCTTTGAGTACAAAACGTTTAGCGCTCTTTTTCTCCTCCGTGCGCAACCGATCGGTGATCCCAAGCTCTGCCACCATTTGCAGAAAAAGTCCGGTGCGGTCAAAATACGCATCGGGGCCTGGCTCGAGCAGGCAGTCGTTGTGGCGCGTGGTGGCAATCTGCCCTCCAAAGTTGCTGGCTTCAAAAACGGTGATTCCAGCATCGGGGAGGGTTTTTTTCATAAACCACGCATGGCAGAGTCCTGAAAAACCCCCGCCAACAATGGCTATTTTAACCATGGGTTCTGCTCCAGCGTTGCCTCAGCCCGGCAATTAAAAACATAACAAAAATCGAAGGTGTCTATCTTTCCTTGACGCAGTGTCATTTTTTGAGTATTATCCACCGCAAGCGATACGCTTTTTTGGGTGTCGTAGCCAAGTGGTAAGGCAGGGCTCTGCAAAAGCCCCATTCGCCGGTTCAAATCC
>JANWWX010000225.1 GCA_025057195.1 Leptospiraceae bacterium
CACAGCTGCGCGCGGCGTTCGTGGCAGAAAAAGGAAAAACCCTGCTCAGCCTGGACTATAGCCAGATTGAGCTGCGCATCCTGGCGCATTATTGCGGCGATGAGAACCTGATTGCAGCTTACCGCAAAAACCAAGATATCCACGACCGTGCCGCCTACATGCTTTTCCGCTCGCGCTTTGATCCCGAAAAGCGCGACTTCTCATCACCGCAGCGCGGCGTGGTGTTGGAGGTGGATCCTGAGGAGTTGGCGCTGATGAAGGCCACGCCAGGGTTTTCGGATCTGCGCTCACAAGCAAAGGTGCTCAACTTTTCCATCGTCTATGGCGTGACCGAATTTGGCCTGGCGCGCAATTTGGGCATCAGCCGCCGCGAGGCAAAGGAATTGATGGAAAGCTATTTCACCGCCTTTCCCGGCATCCGCCGCTACATGCAGGAGGCGGTGGCAGAAGCCAAAAAAAAGGGCTATGCCGAAAACCTATTCGGCCGGCGTCGGCCCATTGCCGATTTGGACCATAAAATCCGCTATGTGCGCGAGGCCGCAGAACGGCTGGCGATCAATACCCCCATCCAGTCCACCGCTGCGGATTTGATCAAAAAGGCGATGATCCGCATCGCTGCCGAAATCCATCACAGGAAACTGCGTTCGCGCATGCTTTTGCAGATCCACGACGAGCTCTTGTTTGAAGTCGAGCCGGGAGAAGAGGAAGAGCTGGAGAAATTAGCCCGCAGTGCTATGGAAAACGCCGCTGCGCTGCGCGTGCCACTGCGCGTGGACGGTGGTTTTGGGCAAAACTGGAATGCGTGTAAAGCTTGACGGGCTGTCCAAAATTTAGTATATAAATCCCATCCAATCAGCTCGGGTGGTGGAATTGGTAGACACGTACGCTTGAGGTGCGTATGGAGCAATCCGTGGGGGTTCAAGTCCCCCCTCGAGTACATGCTGGGCAGTTCTGGCCGCATCGAAGACGAGCTGGCAGCGGGCATTGCTGCGAAGTGGGCGGAGCTGGACGAGCAGAAGCGAGACCCCGAAGAGGAAAAAAAGGCACTTGAAATTTTGGAACATTGGAACGGCAAACTCGATACACTCCGCCATAAACCGCGTTAGCCTGCTTTTGTTGCTGTTTTCTTTAGGTGGCGGTTTTTTAGGCGGCTGTGCCTCACGCCGGACCAAATCTCCTGAGGAAGTGCGCGCTGCGGAAATCTGGCGTGCGTCGTGTGCGTTCTGCCACGGCATTGACGGTAACCCACCACCAGAGTGGGCGGCCAAGGGCATCCGCCGTTTCGGCACTTTGGGCATGAAGTTGGGCTTTTTCTTCGGCGGGGACAAGATGCGCGCAGGCATCGCCCGCACCATCGCCGAGGGCAAGGGCAGCGAGATGAAACCTTTCAAAGACTACCTGACACCGCAAGAGATTGCCGCGCTCGTGCGCCACATCGAAAACCTATAAAACATTTGTTGTCCCTTGCTGTGCGCAGGCATAATTGCCCATGCGCATTTTGCAGGCACCGTTTACCTTCATCCACTTTCTCATCCGTGTGCAAGAGACCAAAACGTATAGTTTTTATACTGTGCTCGCCTTTGTGTTCTTCACGGGAGCTGCACGCGGTCTTGAGGAAATCCTAATCTTTGGTATCCCACTCAAAAATAGCGAGGTCTTGCTTTTCCTCCATTTTTATCTCAGCCTGGCGATCGTGCTGACTGCGGGGATTTCGGCAATTGGCGGTCTCCCCTGGCCAAAGGTGTTCAACACCGTCCTGATTGGGATTTTCCTCGGCATTTTCCCACCCCTATTTGACGTGCTTTTGGGTTCGCAGAATGTGTTTTATGGCTTTTATTTCATCCATGACTTTCGCGAACTGCCGTGGCTGGGCTATAAGCCCGAATTCAACTATCCGCTCGGCGAGTGCCTCACCATCTGGCTGAGCATCGTTTTTTCTGGTTACTACGTCTGGTACAAAACCCACTCGTGGCTGCGTGCGGTCTTTGCCTGCAGCTTTGCCTGGACGGGTTTCGTGCTTTTTGGTAGCCTGTTGCCAATGCTGGTCGCATACCTCGCGCATGGCCATCTCCCGGATGTTGCCTCGGCACGCCGCCTCGACGAAAACCTGTTGCGCGCCATCGCCTGTTACATCGCCTTCGCACAGTCCCTTGCTGCCGCTTTGGCCTGGTTGCTTTTGCGCCGCAGCCTTTTGTGGCATTTGCTCCGGCGTAGCCTGCATGCTCTGCCGTTTGTGCTTTTGGTTTTTCTCGGGGCTGCGGCGAACGGTAAAACCGGTGGCCATGCTGTGCTTGCCGCAGGCGTGATT
>JANWWX010000226.1 GCA_025057195.1 Leptospiraceae bacterium
AGCGCCGGTTTGGTGGCGTCGGTAGCTTTGGCCGGGGCGAGGTGGTCATCTTGATCGCAGCACTTTTCACCCCGCTCACGGGAGCCTCGGGTGTGACGATTGTGGCGATCGGTGGCATCCTTTTTCCGATCCTTGCTGGTGCGGGTTTTAGCGAACGGCGCGCTTTGGGGTTGATCACCGCCTCAGGTTCGATTGGGCTCCTCTTTAGTCCCAGTTTGCCAGTGATCCTTTTTGGCATCATGAGCGAAAACCGCGCCGACATCAATGAACTCTACCGCTCGGGCGTGGTGCCAGGATTGGTTTTGATAGCGGCACTTGCGCTGGTGGTATTGTTCCACTCGCTCAGGATGCCACGCGCTGCCGAGAAACCACCATCCCCCGTGGACTTCCGTGCTGGCGATGCGATAAAGCTTTTTTGGGAATTCGCTGCCTTGCCGCTACTTTATGTCCTGATGCATTCCCGCTTCATGGTCATCACCGAACTCGGGGTCTTTTTCTTTCTGTATTATTTTATACTCGAGGTCTTGGTCTTCCGCGAGATTGGCTGGCAAAAACTTTTGGCCGTCTTTGAAGAGGCCATTGCAATGGTCGGATCCATCATCCTCATCATCTTTTTTGCCATGGTTTTGACCATTGCGCTGCTTTACGACGGCGTGCCGAGCAAGCTCTTCCATTTCCTCAGCCGTTATGTGCATTCGCCACTAGCGTTTCTGCTCTTGCTCAATATTTTCCTGTTGGTTGTGGGTGCACTGATGGATATTTTTTCCGCAATCATTGTCATCGCACCCCTCGTGATCCCCATTGCCGAAAGTTATCAGATCCCCATGCTGCATTTAGGGATTTTATTTTTGACCAATTTAGAAATCGGCTACCTCACCCCGCCGGTGGGTTTGAACCTTTTTTTGAGCTCGCTGCGTTTCGGAAAACCCGTTTCGGAAATCTACCAATCCATTGTGCCATACCTTTTGGCGCTTTTGGCCGCACAGCTCGTCATCACTTACGTGCCAGCACTCAGTTTGTGGTGGCAATGACTGGCAAAGCTACACCTTTTCGAGTGCTTGCGCCAAATCGGCGATGAGATCCTCTGTGTCCTCAAGACCAACAGAGTAGCGCACCAAGCCATCCGGGATCCCCTCGCGCAGCCTTTCTTCAGCAGTCATGTCGTAATAACTCATGACCGAGGGTTGGTGGATCAGCGACTCGACACCGCCTAATGACGCAGCGATGGCCGGCAGTTTTAAATGCTCCAAAAGCCGGGTGGAGGCGGCGAGCTGCGCTTCTTGCGCCATATCGTCCGTGCGCACCTGGAAGCTCACAACACCGCCACCACCGCGCAGGTAGCGCTGCGCCAAGGCATGGTCGGGATGCGATTCGAGCAATGGGTACCAGACGCGGGCAATTTTGGGGTGTTTTTCGAGCCAGCGCGCAATCGCCAGCGCCGAGCGGTTGTGTTCGCGCATGCGCACCGCAAAGGTTTTCACCCCACGCAGCACTAAATAGCACAAATGCGGGTCAGGATTGCAGCCAAGCAGGCTGCGCACACCACGCGCTTTTTCGATGAGTTCCTTGGGTCCAAGCACTGCGCCGGCGATGGTGTCGTTATGCCCACTCAAGAATTTTGTTAGCGAATGCACGACCAAATCGGCACCGTGCTTAAGGGGATTGGTATTGAGCGGCGTAGCAAAAGTGGCATCGGCGATGGTGATGGCGCCCTGCGCGCGCGCTTTGTGCGCAATTTTTTCTAAATCGACCAGCCGCAAATAGGGATTGGTCGGGAATTCTAAAAATACCGCCTTGGTGCCAGCGTTGATCGCTGCACACACAGCCTCGGTATCCACCGGGACGTAGTGGATCTGGATGCCAAGACGCGCCAGGTGCTGGTCGAACATCTTGAAGGTGCCACGATAGCCCTCGCGCAGTGAGACAACATGGCCTCCGGCATTGACAACGGCCAAGATGGCTGAGGCAATCGCACTCATACCACTGGCAGTGATGATGGCATCTTCTGCATCCTCGAGCGCGGCGAGAGTCTGGGCGAGGACCTGCTCGGTCGGAGTGCCATAGCGCGCATACTCTGCCAGGCGATCGCTTTGCTTTTGGTAAAACGCCCATAAATCTTCCACTTTGGCGAATGAGTATGTCGCTGTCTGGTAAATGGGGGCAATGACGCTACGGTGCGGGTCGGATGCTGGATCGTAGCCGGCATG
>JANWWX010000227.1 GCA_025057195.1 Leptospiraceae bacterium
AACACTTGGGGCTGCCCGACAAAGAGGACGTCAAGCAGGGGGTCATTGCCTATAAAATTGCGGCACACGCAGCCGATCTTGCCAAAAACCATCCTGGTGCTCAGGTGCGCGACGATGCTCTCTCCCGTGCGCGTTTCGAGTTTCGCTGGGAAGACCAATTCAACCTTTCACTGGATCCCGAAACCGCGCGCAACTACCATGATGCGACACTGCCACAAGAAGGCATGAAAAAAGCACACTTCTGCTCGATGTGTGGTCCGCATTTTTGCGCCATGAAGATCACCGAAGATGTGCGCAAATTGGCTGAAGAGGGCATGGCCGAAAAGGCCGAGGAGTTCCGCGCCAAAGGTGGCGAAATTTACGTTTAGCTTCCGTAGTGCTCATGCGGCAGATCCAAAATAGCCGATACAAAGGGAGTGGAGCACCATCTAAAGTTGTTCCTGCATTACTTGGAAGACGAACGCTGCTATTCCCCACTCACCTTGGTAGCATACGCCACCGATTTGCGGCAATGGCTGGATTTCATGGCACGGGAAGGCATCGGGGACGGACCGCCAACTGGCGAAAATGTCTGCAGTTTCTTAGGCACATTAGAACACCGCGGCCAGCCGATCGAAAGGCGCTCGCAGGCACGCAAATTGTCGGCACTGCGCGCGTTCTACCGCTTTTTAGAAAAGCGCGGCTGGATTGCCACTGCGGAAAATCCCACCCGGGGCTTGCGCGCGGCACGCTACCGGCGCCGGCTGCCCCGCCCACTGCGGCCGCTGGAGCTGGAGGCATTGCTGGAATCTGCAGCCACCACCAAAAAATTCACCGCCGCGCGCGACCGTGCCTTGTGGGAAACCCTCTATTCCACTGGGATGCGGATTTCGGAGGCGCTGTCATTGCAATATGCAGATTTCTGTCACGGCAAAATCCCCGATGAACTAAAGATTACCGGTAAGGGCAGAAAAGACAGGATTGTATTTTTCGGCAGCTATGCCCGCCAGGCGATCGCCGACTACCTGCCCTGGCGTGAAAAGCTACTGAGAAAGCAGGGCAAACAGTGCCCGGCACTTTTTATCAACGCCCGTGGCACGGCTTTGACCCGGCGTGGGGCTGGTTTTTTACTCCGGCAGCGGCTGCGTAGCCTCGGCCTCCATGAACAGATTACTTTACATAGCCTGCGCCATGCCTTTGCCACAGACCTCCTCAACGCCGGTGCTGAAATCCGCCACGTCCAAGAGATGCTCGGCCATGCCAGCGTTTCCACCACACAAAACTACACGCAGCTGGCAAAAGAGCGCCTTTTTGCCATATACCGCGAGGCACACCCACACGGTCGTGGCTCTTGACAAAAAAATTTTAAGGCTTTTGGCGACTCCGCCGAAATACAAAGTATGAGGGTAGAAGGCAGCATACTCCTGCAGTCCCAGATGGTGGAGTTACCCACTGACCTGATGCAACTGCAGCTGCGCTTTACGGAAAAAATGCTCAAGGCGACCATTGCCCGCAAAGCGCTCGAGCAGGCAGTGCGGGAAAGCCAACACCTTGTGGACGCATACGCCTGAAGGACTTTACGCACTGACTTCGGCGAAGAGTCTGGCGCATGGCACACAAGAAAGGCGGTGGCTCATCTAAAAATGGGCGTGACTCCCACTCCAAAAGGCTGGGTGTTAAGGCTTTTGGGGGAGAATATGTGAAGGCAGGTTCGATCTTGGTGCGCCAGCGCGGGACTGTTTTCCATCCTGGCCGCAACGTCCTACGTGGTAGGGACGACACCCTTTTTACCACAATCTCCGGTTACGTGCGTTTTGAACGCATAGATAAGTCCCGGCAAAAAATTTCGGTATATCCAGCCAATTAAAAAACCCACGCACAGTTTGGGACGACTGAATAATGGATCCCGGTCCTCGGGATCCAGATTGCGATCCTGGAACGATACCCTCCTCGGCCAAAGCCAGCATCGCAAACATCACAAAAATCAGGTGCCACCGACCAACGCTACGTAAACACAGACGATGCACGGAACTGCAGTTTATATCCCAAATACCGCACGAGGTGTGCCCCTCGTTTCCAGGTGACCACCCAACGATGGGTGCAGCAAACCCTCGTCTCATGGGAAACTACGCCCCCGATCAGGAAATGTAGAATTGCTATTTTCTACCGTTTTGTGCCACGGGCTTGGTGGTGTTGGGTG
>JANWWX010000228.1 GCA_025057195.1 Leptospiraceae bacterium
GGCCGCCTCCACAAAATCCCCGCTTGCACCCGGCGAGGCAAATGTCTGGTTGCGGTAGTCGCTTGCCACCAAGGTGTTGAGCGGGATGGTGTAACCATTGTTGCGCCAGTTGCTATTGGAGGTACCCGCCAGAGCTGGATTGATCCGCTCCATCGAACGGCGCAGTTTGTTGGTGCTATCGTTGACCCCGCGGTTCCAAGTTGCCGAATCAAAGCCATTGGTGTTATTGCCGACGGTGTCGATTACGTCTCCGAAGTTAGCCACACCATAAGTTGTTGCGCTGGTCTTGCCGTTACCCAACCGGCATTCACGCGAGGAGTTAGTCACACCCAGCTTGTTGTCAAAATGGTTGGCGCTTTCGGCAAAGGCGCCGGAGTCCTTAGCGGCAACAACGAAATATCCGCCCGGAGCAATGAGGGCGCCTGGCGGAAAGGTGATCGCCGAGTTGGCCGAAGTGCCATTGGTGGTGCAGGCAAACTTCCAACCACTGATATTGATCGCATTGCTGGTGTTATTGTAAAGCTCAATGAATTCATCGTCGCTGTCACCAGCACCGGAATTGGTGTAACTACCCATCCACATGATTTCACGGATCACTACCTCACCAGGGGCAGAAGTATCCCCGACATTGCTCACCGGCACCGAAGCCGCAGCAACGCGATCGATATACGCCCCTACCAGCTGTGCCACCCGCGGCCCACGCAACTCCAACAAGACACTGTCGTCAGCAGAATTGGCTTCCTTGCGCAAGGCACCAGTATAAATGAAAGTGGTCGCACTGCTCAGCCCCCGGTCAATGACAAAGATATTGGGTCCAATTTTCACTTTGTTGTTTACATATTGGTTGGGATGGTTCAGGGTATAGGCTTTTGAGTTTTTATCAAAAAGTGCTGCTGAAGAATAGTATTTTTTTATAGTTATTCCCTTTGCCGTCTCCAAGCCTTTGAGTACCGTGGGAATGTCTAAAAACGATTTGGTGCTGGTGGTATTGGTCGTCTGGAATGCCGTGGAATAAAACTCCACACTTTGCCGCGCCTCCAAAAGTTCGGTACCCAGCACATCGAGTGGGTTTTCTTGCGGCCCCCAATACGGCGCAATCACCTGATCCAGTGCTGCGAATTTGGTGTTGAAATCCGTTCTGGCTTTGCCAGTGCCAAAAAGCAACTGCGAAAAAAGCCCCGATTCGCGCAAAAAGTCGCGCGCCAGGCCAAACTGTGGGCTACCTACGCTGATTGCCACATTGGGCGTCTCACGCATCAGCGTGTCGTCGGGTGGCGCTGTGGCAATCCAGATGTAGCGTTCGTCCGCAAGGCAATAGTTATGCCGCATGAAGCCATTGGTCGAATTATTGCCATAAAGCAGTTGTGCTTTGATCGTATCTGATGGGGTGGTGATAACAGTAAAAGCACCGCTGGCCTGCAGCGCCACCGACCCCGCATCGCTATCTTTAACATTGGCATCGAACGCTATTTGGATCTTGATGCCCGACTGTGCCTTTTCAATGAGCAGATCCCGCACATCTGTTGCTGTCAGTGCCGAAAAGGCACAATAAAGCGTCTCGCGCGCAGCACGGATGGTCTGGAGCAAGGCTGCCTTCATGCCGCCGTCGTTTTTGGCCTCAAAATCCGTGAAGTAAATATTGAAGCCTTCAATCGAGCTTTCTGGAGGACCAAAGGGGTTGTTACGGCAGCCAAAGGCACCAAAGACAAAAGTAATAAAAAAGAAGATGCTAAACAACGATGCCGCAGGTAGCCCACGCCCCACAGCGTTTTGGCCAGAGTTCTGCATCCGACCTCCTAATATAGCCCCAATTCATAATACCATTTATCCTGCAACCAATTTAGTGCCGAAAATTGGGGGCTAGCACCCAACGATGGGTAGTGCAAACCGTCTGGGCTGCCCCTATCAGGAAATCGATGATTGCTATTTTCTACTGTTTTGTGCCACTGGCTTGGTGGTGTTGGGTGGTTTGGAGGGTGAAAAAAGCAAAAATTCTGTGTAAATGTACCCGGCAGCGCCCCACATTTTGACTTCCATATCGCAATTACTGAATGGCAGTCCCCGGTCTTCGGG
>JANWWX010000229.1 GCA_025057195.1 Leptospiraceae bacterium
CAACCAGCGTCCCCACCACAAGCAAAAGGCAATAGAGCACCCATTGGTAGTGAGGGGTGATGCTGAAGACCCAGAACAAAAGCGGTGCCGAAATCCCACCGCATAGCGCCAGGATAATTTCGATTTCAATGAATTTTTCCACCGTCTCGCGCAAAATAAAACGGCTGAGGTAAGAGCCAACTCCCATCGCAAAAAGATAGACGCCAATGGTGCGCGAAAACTGCGTGACGCTGTCGCCCAAAAGGTAGCTGGAAACCGTTCCGGCTACCAGTTCATAGACCAAGCCACAGCTGGCGATGAGGAACGCGGAAAGGAGCAATAGCACCGGTTGGCTGCGCTTTTTGCCGACGCGGGGTCGTGTTTTGGGCATCTCACAAGCGGTTGAGGTCGCGCATCAGCTGCAGTTCGGCCAAGTCAATCTGGCTCAGCCGCGCAATTTCCTCCAGCGGAATATTGTTTTCGGTGAGCGCGCGCAGCGCCTGTTTGCGGTAACCGGTATTTTTGCGCAGCGAGTCGATCAGAAAACGCAGGGTCTCTTCATCGAGCGTTTTGACCGCCAGCGTGTTGCGCTCCTCTGTTTTTGCTGGCGGCGTCGCTGCTTGACTGCTCTGGCGTGGTGCTGGTCTATAGCTATCGCCTTTGGCGTAGAATTCCGCACGCGCCTCTAACGCTGCCCGCTCGCGTTCTGCCTGCTTTTGCGCCTTGATTTGCTCTGCGCGCCGCAGCAACTCGGCAAAGTCAGGATTTTTTGCCGCAGGCTCAGCAGAGACCCTTTCTGCCTTTGGGCTTGCAGGATTGGGCAAAGCGCTACGGGCAGTGCTTGCTTGCGGGTTTTCTGCCAAAAGCCATGGCCGCAATTTTTTGCCGAGCTTTCCCAAAAACTGGGCGACTGCGGGCACCGTTTCCGCTTTCGGCGGCGTCGCCGCTTTGGCTTCAGGAGCTCTTTTTTCTGCACTGGGCACTGCCTTTTCCCGCAACCGTGCAGCCGCCTGCTCCTCGGCAAAAAGGTCTTTGATCAACTGCTCTGCAATTGCCATATCGGCATCCGGATTGTCGGCCATCTGCGATGGGGGTGGCATCGCCACGGTGCTATTTTGAGCCGGCACAGCATTTTCTTTGGCCACTGGGCTTTCCGCATTTTCTGGTGGCAGGATTTTTTCGGGTGTCTTTGGCACCTCGTCCAAAACTTGTACGGGTGGCTCGGCTTTTGGTGGCAGTTTTTGTGCAGGGTTTTTGTCAGCCGCTTTCCTGCGGACTTTTGCCGCCGTTTTGCTAGGCTTCGTTTTTTCGGCTTTGGCTTTAGGAGTAGTTATCGTCTTTGCGGATTTTGCCAGCGATTTGGCCGGCTTTGGCTCCATGGTATTTCTCACCACCATTTCCGTTTGGGGTGGAGTGCTTTCTGCCAACACCGGCAGGTGGCTATGGTTTTTTTCGCGCAATATGGCTTCTTCGCGTTCGATCAGGTTCTTGAAGCGCTGGATGCGGTTTTCCATCAGCGCGGCATAGCCCTCCATTTCGCGGTAAAATTCTTGGATGTCCGCGTGGATGCGTGTTTTGTAAAATTCTTTGATGTGCAGATCGACCTGGCGTGCGATCTTGAGCGAAAGCAAAACATAAAGCAGCGCCGTCATCGCTGCGAAAAGCAGCACCGCCAGCCCAATTTCCACACGGCAACGTAACCAGCAATTCTCAGCTGTCAAGAATTATGTCACATTTAGCAATCACCCAAGCATTGGTAGTTTAAAAATGCAAAAGCCACCAAGCACACCAATCCTATTGCTATGTTGCGATCCAGCGACAAAAGCCCGTTTTCTATCGTCTCGTGTTGCCTGCTGTGGTGGCGGAGGGAGGTTTTGATGAGGAAAACCGTAAAAATTCGGTGTAAACATACCCCTCAGTGCCCCACATTTTGATTTTCATGCCATAATTACTGAAAAACATTCCCCGGTCTTCAGCTTCCAGATGCTCCGCCCCGGGAACGATCCCCTCTTCAGCCAAGCA
>JANWWX010000022.1 GCA_025057195.1 Leptospiraceae bacterium
CTCCCCGCGCCGATCAGGCCACAGCGCATCTAACGCCACGCTGTTGCCTTCGCCATAAAGCCATAGCTCGCCGGCAGGACCGGGATACTGGGTTACCAAAAGCCCTTGCTGCAGGGGACGTGCGGTGTGCAGAACAACCACAGGCCTGGGATGGCGCGCTTGCAGGTTGGTGCGCACGCGCAAATCCATGTTATCGTGCTCCAAGGTCCGGCGCGAGACAATCAGGCAATCCGCCCAGGCCCGCAGCCGATCCATGCGCCGGCGGTCCTCGCTGCTCCCAAAATTCCATGCCTGTTGCGGGTGTGCAGTATGGCCATCGAGCGTCATGGCCATATTGACTCGCAACAATTTTCTCAAAAGTATTGTGCCCTACGCAAATCCGACCGGATGTTAAAATTGGCCAAAAGGGCCCCTGCCATCCCGAAAATAAAATAAGTTGCAAAAGTAATCGCCACCAGTGAGATAAAGGTCTCTTTGCCAAATGTGGGGAAGAGCAGGCTGGCCGGCACTTCCCCAAAAAGCAGCGCCAAATGGTTTACCGGCAACAGGCCACCGAAGACACCACCAAAATAGTAAATGTACTTCGCCAGGACTTTGCCAAAAGGGTTGTAGCCGAGCGCAAGGAGGATGCTATAAAGCACCGTTGAGGCGATTGTGCTCAGTACAGAAAACTTCAAGGTCAGCCATGCCGATCGGAAAAATCCTGGCAGCTGCCGTTGTTGCAAATAAATGTTCTTGATGATGTTATAAGCACCTCGTGCCTGAAAAAAGAAAAAGACATAATTCAAGTAGGGGATATGTAAGAAAAGGCTGGTTGGGCCAGAACTCCTCTGGATGCGTATTTCTTCACCGACATTGATCATAGCGAATGTTGGACCTTGGCCTGAGCGTGTCAATCCTTATCGCTCCACAATAGAACTTTAGCCTGTGTTTTTCCCACACCGATTCGCGGTGCTTGCACACTTGTGGTATATCACTCTCCGCAATTTTAAGGTTGTCCGCGCAGCGCACCGATAATAAATTGGGCAAAATGGCGAAGGCTGTTGCAGATCAGGCGCCTAAAAATGGGCCAGAGGTAGATCCAGAAAAAAATTCTTTTGTGGTGCTTTACGATTCAGCGGAGACATCCGCTAACAGCCACGAACCTCCCAGTTTAGATGAGGTCAATACGGACAACCTCCAGAGCAGCGGCTTTGCGCTCCATCCTGACGATGCCTATATCAGTGAAATACTCTCCTCAGAGGATTTGGAACCGACCGAAGCCAATATCGCAACGCAGTTTGAAGAGAGCACAGCCCTAAGCAACGAGGAGCTCGATGGCATACTCCGTATGGGGCCAGATGTTGAGGAGGAATTCCACCCGGATTTTCCGCCACCACCCCCTGACGAACCACCTGTCCCAGAACCGCCAGATCTCACAGACACGGTTGGCAGCAGCGCTGCGCCGGCGTTGGAAGTGCAGCCTTTGTCGCCGGCAGAAGAAGATGAGGAATTACCCATTGCCATTTCCGATGAGGACTTGGATGAAATCCTTTTGGAGGAGGGGTCTGAAGGATTTGCGCAGGCCCCCTCCCCCAAAGCCCCACCAGCCACTGCCAGGCAGGAAGTCCTGCCAGATGAGGAAGAGCCGATTGCCCTTTCGGATGATGAATTGGACCACATCCTTGCCGATGCTGAAAGTGTTCCACAGGCCAGTCCACAATGGCAGCAGGACATAGGCCATGAAGCGCCATTCGCCGGCGACGTTGGCGGGCCAGAAAGCGAAATCGTCCCACCGGCAAGCCACGATCCCAAAGGGGGCTTTTTTGATAGCGACGAGGATGAGCCCATCACGCTCACTGATGAGGAATTGGATGGTATCCTGGACACCTCGACCGAAGAGGCGCCTGCGGAAAGTGACGAGATGGTGCTGACGGCCCCGCCTCCGCGGCCCTCCCGCATAGTCGAAGACGAGGAATCGATTACCCTCTCAGGCGACGAACTCGATGGTATTTTAGCCGACGCAGTAGAGGCTCCGGAATTCCCTGCGACCGAAACGCCACAAGGCACAGTCGAAACAGATTTTTTTGCCAGTGATGAAGACGAACCCATCACTCTTTCAGGAGAAGAACTCGAGGGCATCCTAGCCGATGCGGTGGAGGCACCTGAACCTACCGCGGAAAGCAGCCCCGGGCAGGCACAACCCACTCTGGAATCGCCAAGCACGGCAGCAGACCAGCAGATCGCCTCAGCTGAGGATAGTGGGATTGATGCCACACAGGACTTTTTTGCCAGCGATGCTGCTGAGGATGAGCCAATCACACTTTCCCCCGAAGAGTTGGATGGCATTTTAGCAGACGCCACACCAGAACCAACGGAAGACAGCATGTCTCCCATCCCAGCTGAGGCGGATAACCGCTACGCCGATGTGGATGCGATGGATACGCCAGCTGGCGAAGCCAGTGCCAGTGGACAAGAGGAAGAACCTATTGCCCTATCGCCGGAAGAATTGGATGGCATTGCCGCCGACGCCCGCGAGGTTACGCCTGAAGCACACATGGTGCCTTTGTCACCATTGGATGCCGGCAGTGAACCTCCTCTTGAAGAACAAACGCAAAAGCCGGAAACGGTCTTTGAAGAGGACATCGACAACGCCACCCTGGTTCCGGAGGTGGAATCTACTGCCACAAAATCTGATACCCCGGACACCGAAGAATTGCGTTCCGTCATGAGCTATCTCGATAGCCTGCTCGGCGAGCTGCCCGACGACGTGATCGAAAAATTCGCACAGTCTGAGTATTTTAAGCTTTACCAAAAGATCATGGAAAAGCTAGGCCTCTGATGCATGGGACTGCGCGAACGCGCCAGCGAATTTGCCAAAAAAAAGCAGGCTGAAGAGGGTGTCGATTTAGGGCTCGAACTACGCCCAGAGCCTGCGCAATCGCAACAACAAACTCCAGTGCAGGAGCGCCAGCCGGCAGGCACCACAACTACTCCTGCAACCGCTGTTGCCACCAACTTTACGCCGGAGTTGGCCACGCCCAAATCAGAACCCCCGACACCATCTGATCCCGGCGAACACAAAAACCTATTCGATGCAATCCTCAATTTGATTGAACTCTACAAAGAATTCGGCTCGGTCCGCTCTGCCCAAGAATTATGGCCACTCATCGCCTACTCCCTCTTGGCCCAACTCGGCACCAAATACATTGCGATTTTTATGGAAGACGATGGGCGTATGCAGCTGGTGCATGCCATGGGCTATGCCATGCCGCAAGACTATTCGTTTTCGGCAACGGGTAGGCTCTGCCGGACTCTACGGGAAGTGCGGCGTCCCCTCTGGCTCGAGGACGCCATCGCCGAGATGCCAGAAAACGAAGCGCGTCTATTTAACGCGCACCAAATCCGCTACGCAGTGCCGGTTTTCCGTTACGAAGAACTGCGCGGTGTCATTGCGATCAATCCGCCAGAGGGTAAAAGCCGCTTTCCGGAAGACGATCTTTTTTATTTGAAAATCTGCGGGGAAATGCTGGGTGCCATGGAAGGGCAACTCCGCCTTTTGGCCGATGCGGAGCGCAAAAAGCAACAATTAGAAAAGCTCGAGTTAGCACAACAATACCTCACTGAATTTTGCTCAGAGCTGGGCAAGTTGCCAGCCAACGCCCCGCGAGGCGAAACTTGGGATCGCCACCTCAAAAAGCATTTTCCGGGAACTAACTTACTCATCCTGCTACGCCAAGATTTCTTTTTGCGCACAGTATTTTCTACCGGCTTTCCTGCTGAAAAGGTCCGCAACCTAGAGCTTGCACTATCAGAGCCCATCTTGGAAAAGCTGCGTGCTGGCCAGCGTGAATTTGCCCCGGCAGATTGGGAGCCTTCAGAGTCCCTCGGTTTCTTGAGCCAATACCGCAGTGTGCACGCCTTTTTGGTAGAACACCGGGGCGAGTTGGTAGGGGTGGCCTTTTGCCAAACCCAAAACCGCGAGTTCTTGCCTGTGCTTGGCGCCATGGTGCAGAACTATGTCCTACACCAATTGGCCGAAAGTCCTGGCATTGCGCCCGCCGAAAATCCGGTTGCTGCAATCCGCAGCGTTTTAGAGCAGTGCGAACAGGAACTCCGCCAAAAGGCGCAACCTTATGCCGTGGTGGTCACCGACATCGCCAATTACCAGCGTCTGCATAACTTGTACGGTGATGGCCATGCCGCTGCCGTTCGGGACTTCAGCCGCAAGACCTGGCACCAAATTTTGGACAAAAATGATTTCACCGTCGAGGTTTATCCAGGCCATTTTGTCTCCATACTCCGCCAAAAAGAGACTGGAGATGCCTGGCGGCTTTCCCGGATGCTACAAAAACAGGCAGGAAAGGAATTTTCTGACGAAGACCTGCGCCCGATCTTCCAACACAAAATCTATGCCAGGCCACACTTAGCAGCCATCCCCTTCGAATTGTTATTCAAAGCTGGCTAAGGCGCGAGCATTTTTTAGGTAGGGAGCGCATAGATTTGGTTTAACGCCTGACTGGCGGAAAAAAATTGTACTGTGCTCGCCCAATCCCTGCTGGCCTATATCCTGTTTCTGGATAGTTACGAGACGCAGACTTTAGGTAGCACCCTACAGGCAAAACAAAACGAAGCGCGCACCTATACATTACCACAGATCGTTAGCCGTGCCGAGGAAACTAGCGAACTTTTGCGTGCACAACGGCTCAAGGTAGCAAGCACTGAGGCACAGGGACGCCAGGCGCGTGCCTGGCAAAACCCATCGCTCTCAGCAGAATTGGGCCGCCTGCGCGACACCCAAAATAACGCCATGACGTACGATTTCCGGATCACACAGCCGCTCTTTTTTCCCGGAAAACTTGCCAAGCAATATGAAATCTACCAGCGTGAGAAGGATTTTTTGGAGCTCGAGGCATTGGATCTGCAAAACATCATAAAATTGGAGGCTTCGTACTATGCTTACGCCTATTTCATCGCCGAACTCAAATCGCGCACAATCACAAGCCGCATCGAACGCATCTCGCTCATGCGCACATACATGCGCGCGCAGGCATTCGCCTCTCCTGCAAAAATTGTCCAGCGGAATATTGTCTCAAACCAACTCATCGCGCTGCAAAAGAGCTTAAATGCTTCTTTAGCGGAGGCCGAGAGTTCGTGGCAAAGGCTCAATATCTATCTCAACGAGCCGCAGAAGATTGAATTGCAGCTGAGCTGGCTTACGGGACTACGCGATATCGATCGGGAAAAATTCCTGGCGAAGGTTAAAGCCGGAAACCGTCGGCTAAAGTCACGCCGTCTACTTTTAGCACGCCTGGAAGCAGAGTTGGCCTACCAGAAAAGCGTGCCGCTGCCTGATGTCAGCATCACTGCTTTTTACCGCCGTGAGGCACTTGAAATCCCCGGTGCCAACCAATTTTACGGTGGTGCGGTCAATATTCCATTACCGCTAGTCAACACCAACCGCGCAGGGATCGAGGCGGCCGAAAAGCGCCTGGAGGCAGCGCGCGCCGAGTCCGAATTTACGGAACGCGAGATCATGCAGACCGCCAACGCGGTCCATGCCGAATACTCACAAAAGCGCAAGCTTTTGGCTGACTTCCATGCCGAACAAATCCCGAAATTGGAACAACAGATGCGCTACGCCGACCGAGAGCTCAAATTGGGCCGGATTGACCTGCTTTCGTATTTGGAACTCGAACTGCAAACACACGAAGCAATCCAAGCTTTTTACGATAACCAACTGGAGTTAGTGCGGGCGATCACCCAGATGATCCATCTTATGGGAGAAAGCGTAGAGTATAACGGGGATCTCTATGTTGTTCAAGTGGATTGAGTGGGCACTCCATAACCGTAGCCTGGTCTTGGGCGTTGTTTTTGTCCTCTGCGTCGCTGGGTTTTACTCTGCACTACACTTGCCGATCGATGCCGTGCCCGACATTACCAACGTGCAGTCGATGATCATCACCAAAACGGGCGCGCTCGATCCGCAAAAGGTTGAATCGACCGTAACCTACGTCATCGAAACTGAGCTGCAGGGCATCCCACGGGTTGAGGAGATCCGCTCCATTTCCAAATATGGCCTGTCCCAAATCACCGTCGTCTTTGAAGAGGGCACCAACATCTATTTAGCACGGCAGCAAATTAGTGAACGCTTAAACCAAGTGCGAGATAGCCTACCTGCAGGGATTGTCCCCGAGCTCGCTCCGCTTTCCACTGGTTTGGGCGAGGTATTTTTTTATGTCGTTGAGGCCAAACCGGGTAGCGAGCTTGCCAAGAAACCCGAAAAAGAGAGATTGATTTACCTGCGCACGGTGCAGGACTATATTATCAAGCGGCAACTAAAAGGTATCACGGGTGTGGCCGACGTTGACACCTTCGGTGGCTATCCCAAAGAAATCCACATCAACCTCGACACCAGGAAACTTGAACAGCATGGCCTGACCATCGAACAAGTTTCGGAGCGTCTTAACACGCTGGGCGAAAACTACGGCGGTGGCTACATCCAACGCGAAGGCCGCCAAATTGTGATCCGTACCCTTGGCCGCGTCACCGATCTCGACAAGATCCGCAAGGTGCCCATCAAGCGTTCCTTTTTTGGCACCCCAGTAAGGCTTGGTGAAATTTGCACCGTCACAATCCACCACCCACAACCCCTCGGCGGGGCCACCTACCGCGGCGAGGAAGCCGTCATTGGCATGCCGATGATGCTTGCCGGTGCCAACAGCCGTAACGTGGCTGCGGCGTTGAACGAGGCTGTCAAAGACCTCGACCTGCCGCAGGATGTGCAGGTGCGCGTGCTCTACTCTCGCGACTACCTAGTCAATGCCACCATCAAAACTGTGTTCAAAAATCTGGCCGAAGGTGCGGGCTTTGTCGTCATCATCCTCCTTTTGATCCTGGGCAACATCCGCGCTGCGGTTCTGGTCTCGTTGGCGATTCCCATCTCGATGCTGATGGCCGTGATCGGCATGCAGTATTTCCAAGTCTCGGGCAATCTAATGAGTTTGGGAGCGATCGACTTCGGCCTTTTGGTCGATGGCTCGGTGGTCATGTTTGAAAACATCATCCGGCGTATGGAGGCATACGACAATTCTCTGCCCCTCGCCGGGGAGCGCAAGCGCCAGTTGATCCTTGTCTCTGCCAAAGAGGTGTTGCGGCCGATCACCACCGCACTCCTCATCATCATGGGTGTCTTCTTGCCGCTTTTTGCACTGGAAGGTGTCGAGGGGAGGATGTTCCGCCCGATGGCGCAGACCGTGCTTTTGGCACTTGGCTCAAGCCTACTTCTGGCAATTGTCCTGATGCCGGTTTTGGGCTATCTATTCTTGCGCGTTCGGAAAGATCGCCACGACCACACACCGCGCATCCTGCGCTACATCCTCACTGGCTATGCTCCGCTTCTGCGGTTTGTATTGAAAAAACCGACGGCGATCATCGTCGCTACCCTGCTTTTGACTGTGGTCTCTGTGATCCTCTTTTTGCGCATGGGTGGTGATTTTATCCCGCAGCTCAACGAAGGGGACATGGTGATCAACTTCAGCCGCCCGGTGGAAGCGAGTTTTGACAAAATACTCGCCATGCAAAAGAAATCGGAAAAAATCCTGCTGACTTTCCCCGAAGTCAAAGAAGTGTATAGCCGCTTTGGCACACCACAATCTGCCGTGGATCCAGCAGGGATTTTTTTCTCAGATACTTTCATCATTTTGGAAAAAGACCTGTCCAAATGGCGGCGCCGCGCAGGGCGCACTATCACTAAAGAAGAGCTTTATCAAGAAATGGTCGAGGCACTTGCCGCTGACCCGGAATTAAAAGAACAAGAACCCTCTCCGACACAACCCATCCAGATGCGTTTCAACGAAATGCTCGAGGGTTCGCGTGCCGATGTCACCATGCGCATTTACGGCACCGATTTGGATAAGCTGGCAGAAATTGTCGCACAAGGACGCCGCATTATTGAAAAAATGAAGGGTGTCGTCAGCGTGCAGTCGGATCCTATCATTGCCCTGAATAAGAGTCCTGTGCTCGATATTGAGCTCAACTACGATGCCATTTCGTACTATGGGCTTGATCTCGCCGATGTCAACCGTGTGGTCGAAATGGCGATGAGTGGCAACCGCATCGGCAATTTGTACGAGGGGGCGTACCGCTTCCCAATTGTCACGCGCCTTGACCCTAGGCTCCGCAACGACGTCGAACAGATCCGTAAAATCCCGGTCGGTTTGGATGCAGGTGGCAGCGTGCCACTCTATAAAGTAGCAACTATCACCGAGCGCGAGCAAACCACCACCATTGCGCGCAGCCAAGGACGACGTTATGCAGCGCTCTCGATCAACCTGGGTGACACCGATATTGAGCGTTTTGTCAAAAATGCACAGGCGGAAATCAGCCGTCAGATCCAACTACCCGAGTTTTATGAAATCACCTGGGGCGGGCAATTCAAAAACCTGCAGCGCGCTAAAACCCGTTTGGCGATCATTGTGCCTTTGACCCTGCTTGCGATTTTCTTGATGCTCATGCGCTACTTTGGCCAGGCCAAGCAGTCGCTTTTGGTCTTCATGGGCATCCCCACAGCAGTGATCGGCGGTGTGTTCACGCTGAGTGTGGTCGGGATGAATTTCAGCATTTCTGCCGGTGTTGGTTTTATTGCACTCATGGGCATTGCAATCCTCAATAGCCTGGTATTGGTGACCCACTACGACGAACTGCGCCGGCAACAACCCAACCGCCCTGTGCTGCAGCTGGTCGAGGAAGGCACGCTCGACCGCTTCCGCCCAGTGGTGATCACCACCCTCGTTGCTGGCTTAGGCTTCCTGCCAATGGCAGTCAACACTGGCTTGGGCGCCGAAGTGCAAAAACCACTGGCGACTGTCGTCATTGGTGGCCTCATCATCGCCACCATGCTGACCGCATTCCTATTGCCGGCACTTTATGTGATGCTTTTTGGCCGTGCCCAAACCCAGCCCGCCGCACCTCCACCGGCACCGAAACCACGCCCAGAATCCATTCCACAGCCAAAATCGAGAAAGAGGAATTAAAATCTTCAAGAAGTGGATTTACTCCAGCAATGTATTCTCTAACTTTGCCTATGCGTATCACTATCGCACTCGCAGTCTTCGCTATCGCCTGTGGCGAACCACTTTTTGTGAAAACCAACATTCCCGCCGAACTGCGCGCCGGCAACCTGCTTATCCGCCACCGCGACCACCAACTGCATTTCATTGACCAGCGGCTCAACCAAGGATTTTTACGATTAGACCTTAAGCAAAGTTTTGTCACAGCCAGAAGAGCGCGTGATGCTGTGCGCGCGCATTTAGCTAGCTACCACATGCACGAGACAGTGCTCGAACACTGCCCCATGAAAGAACTCACCGGCATGCAAAGCTTGCCTGAAGGCGTGCTTTTAAGCGGCAACCTCGACTGCGCAGGGAACAAAAGCGCCGTGGACATCACTATCACCGCAGAAAAAAATCTCTGGCAGCTGCGCATCGTGCCGAAAGAGCCACGTTTTAACCGCATTATTTTCCACTTTATGGCCGAGCCTGACGAGCACATCTTTGGCGGCGGGGAGCAGTTCACCCATCTTGATCTGCGCGGCTTCCGCGTGCCGCTGCTAAGTGAAGAGCAGGGAGTCGGCCGTGGCGCACAGCCCATCACCGCCGGGGCACACATCATGGCCGGAGCCGGCGGCAATGCATTCACGACTTATGCACCCATCCCATTTTTTTTCAGCTCAGCGTTCCGCGCCTTTGAAAATGCACAGACAGCATACCAGATTTGGGATTTCCATGGCGATCGCTATCGCGTTGAAATCTGGGATAACACCCTCGTGCTGTATTTTTCTGCCGCACAGAGCTACTCCGAAATCCTCAAAGACTACACTGCCCGCCACGGCCGGATGCAACCATTACCCGACTGGGCATTGGGTACCATCTTGGGAGTGCAAGGTGGGCGCGAGCGCGTGGAGAAGATCCTTGCCGAGGCACTGGCAGCAGGCAATCCTGTCACGGCTATCTGGATCCAGGACTGGGTCGGCCGCAGGTTCACCAGCTTTGGCTCGCAGCTGTGGTGGCGTTGGCTACCCGATGAGCAATCGTATCCTGATTTCCGCAATTGGGTGGCAGGCTTGCGCAAGCGCGGCATCCGTGTTTTGGGCTATATCAACCCGTTTTTGGCCGATAGCGGACCGATCTTTGAAGAGGCGCTGCGCCAAGGCTATTTGGTGCGCAACCAGCAGGGCGAACCCTACCGCATACAGACCGCAGGCTTTCCCGCATACCTTGTTGATCTATCCAACCCTTTGGCGCGCGATTTTCTGAAAAACATCATCCGCAAAAATCTACTGGGTAACGGCCTCTCAGGCTATATGGCCGACTTTGGCGAATGGCTGCCGTGGGATGCTGTGCTTTACTCAGGCGAAAGCGCTGCGCTGTGGCACAACCGCTACCCTGTCGAGTGGGCCAAGCTAAACGGCGAGGCAATCCGCGAAGCGCGCATGGAAAAAGAAGTGGTGTTTTTCACCCGTGCCGGCTTTACCGATGCCGCGCGCTACTCCCCCCTCTTTTGGCTCGGCGACCAACTGGTCAGTTTTGACCAGTACGATGGCCTGGCATCAGCCATCACCGGGCTTTTGAGCGGCGGCATTTCGGGCATCACGCTCAACCATAGTGATATTGGCGGCTACACGACGATCAACAAC
>JANWWX010000230.1 GCA_025057195.1 Leptospiraceae bacterium
GGAAATAGTGTGCCACCTGCTTTAGAAAGTCTTCTTCGATTTCCGGTTTTTGCCATAGCCCAATTACCGCTCTGCTGGTAACAGCCAATTCTTCGCGCAGCCGGGCAGAAATTTCCCTCATCAACGCCTCTGCATCGCCTTCAAATTCTGCCAAAAAGCGGTTGGGCAGCGAGAAGCTGGCAATGTTGTGTTGGAGCTTGGGAAACACGATTTTTGCCCCGCGCTGCTCTGCCGTTTCAATGCCAATTTTTGCCAGTTCTGACAAAAGCCGGCTACCGTTGGCAAGGTCGAGAGCCTTGCGCGCCTCGGTGATGAACGACTGCACTGGGGTGATGGTATAAAGAACAAGATACTTCATAACTCTAACCGTAAATTGCTGAGGGGAACTGGTTTTAACGATTGGCTGAGCTTGCTGTTGAATTCCTGTGTCACGCGAGTGAATTCTTCTTGGCGCAATTGGTTTTTATCTTTGGCATCCATACCCAAGCCGATCTGGTGAGGCAAGAATAGGATTCCAGCCCGGTATTTGTTATCAGAACCACGCCGCACAGAAATGAAATACGGTTTAGCATAACGGAATTGGATACTTTTTTTATCCAAACGCTTCACATTGATGGGTGCGCCTAAATAACGCCGTTTGCGGTCATCATGGCGAGGCTCCAATTTGAGTTTGGCGTCACGATATACCTTCAGCACTTCGGCATGTGCGCTTTTCGCATCACCGTAAGCATTGCGCGTTTCCCAATAAAGGCTCTGCTGCGAGAATGCGCTATAATCTGGCAATTTCTGCGGCAAAGGCAATGCGCCTAATTGCGGTATTTCCCCTTTATGCTTGCGGCAGCTAAAAGCGCCAAAACCATTGCGCGATTTTGACCCCAGCGCACCAAAATGGCTGAGCGCTGCCAATGCCCGGAATACTTCCTGCACATGGTTATGGTTGCGAAAAACAAAGCGGCAGCGGAATTTCGTGCCGGGGGATAAATATTGGCGCACCGTTGTCATGCCCCCCCCTTTCACAAAAGAGCGTGGACCATAGGCAAAATAGTCAAAGAGATTGATTGCAAAACTTTTCCCCGGCACTGGCACTTTGACGTCTGGCCATGGCGCAGAGACTTTGGCTTTTTCTTCGCCGTGAAGGAGCACGGAAAAAGACGAGCGCCGGCCATTTTCGGCGGCAGAGCCAAAGATTTCCGATTCGCGCTGGTGCAGTTCTTTTAGCGGGAGGCCACCGTGCAGCGCGCGCCACCAAAAACGCAGCGCTCCTTTGAGCGATGGCGCGCGGATTTCTGCAAACTTGTTGTCGGCCGCGCCGATAAAGGCATGGGTCAAAAGCTCGCACTCGAATTCGTGCATTGGCTCTGTTGAAACTCTCCATTGCGCCCGCAACCAAAATTTAGCAGATAGAGAGGGGGTACTTTCCCCGCATTGGGTGCGACTTAAACTCCCAACCCAGCCTGCCTTTGCTGCGCGCTTAGTTGCTTAGTGGCAATAGCGGCGCCCACGGGGGCTGGGCGGGAGCTGCGTTTCAATACCTCTATGGGTTCGATGTAACCGTGTTGACGACCATCGTCTGACCGTCGTCAGCGACGGAGTTTCAATACCTCTATGGGTTCGATGTAACACGTCGAGGTTTACCCCAGGGATAGGGCGATCCCTGGAGTTTCAATACCTCTATGGGTTCGATGTAACTGAAAACGACGTGTGGTCCGACTACACCTCCAGTGGTAAGTTTCAATACCTCTATGGGTTCGATGTAACAATTATCCTCAACATCCGGAGTGGCCGTCTCACGGAAGGTTTCAATACCTCTATGGGTTCGATGTAACGAGGACCGACACTGGTGTCTTGGAGATCGACGAAGGAAGTTTCAATACCTCTATGGGTTCGATGTAACCGTAATACTGCCCACTGGCAAGCGTCTTGCAACCAAAAGTTTCAATACCTCTATGGGTTCGATGTAACGATAAATTAAA
>JANWWX010000231.1 GCA_025057195.1 Leptospiraceae bacterium
GCTGGTTTTGCGTTTTTCGTTCATAAGCCCCTCTATATATTAAATACCCAAAAATCGCAGAATTTTTTCAGTTTTTCTGAAAATTTTTGCCGGGCTGTAGCTTAAAAGGCTTTTACATAAAACTCAGTGTGCTGTACGGCTCTGTGTTCTTTGATACCTTTGCTTGGGTGGTTACGGATAGGGCAAACCCAAAAATCGCTTTACAAAAATGCCCTCAACTTTGGCATTATAAAATATGCTGCCAGCAACAGTAAATGAAATTGCGATCACCCCCATGGGCTATGCGGTGATCGTGAAACCCGAACAACGGGAAAAAATCATACCGATCTTCATCGGCCCCAGCGAGGCCTATGCTATCTCCTCTGTGCTCCAAAAGGAAAAACCAGAGCGCCCGCTGACCGCCGACCTGTTGCGCACCGTTATTGAAGAGCTGCAGGCAAAGGTCAGCAAAGTGTTCATCAATGACTTCCACGGTGGCACGTTTTATGCTCGGGTTTTTCTGGTGGGTAACTTTTTGAAAAACGGGATGCGCGACCTTGATGCCCGCCCGTCGGATGCGATCGCGCTGGCTGTGCGCTTCAACGCACCGATTTATGTCGCTGAGCATGTCTATGACCGCACAGCCATCCATATCAACACGCTGCGCGATGCCACGGGCGAGGCACTGCGGACAGGGGAAAATCCCGATGAGATCTTAACCGCCGAAGAGCAAGAAGAGTTCTTTGAAACCATTCTGGATGAGCTCGGTGAGAAAAAACGCGGCACCGAGGAGTCGCAAGAAAACCCAGTGGAAAAAGTGCGGTTTTTGTCGCGGCGTGAGGTGTTGCAGCAGATGCTAAAGGCCGCTTTGGGCAAAGAAAATTACGAAGAGGCGGCGCGCATCCGCGACGAGCTACGCGCAGAGGGAGGCGCAGAAGAATAACCTAATCTCTGAAAAACCCCGGCAGTTTTTCAGAGATTGAAAAAGATAGCACTTACTCAGTACATGCTTTCGATCAGCGGAGCATACTTTTCTGCAATCACATTGCGCTTCATTTTGAGTAAATTGGTCAGCTCGTCGCCAACCTCCATCGGTTTGGGCAGGAAGCGGAAGTCCGTTATGCGCTCAAAGCTCTTAAAGCCGTTTTCAGCTGAGATCTGGCGTTTGATGATTTTACTAAAATGCTCCCGCAGCGCTGCGTTGGCGTTGAGATCGGATTTGGGGTCGATCTCCATGCCAGTGACTTCTTTAACTTTTTCAAGGTTAGGCCAAATCAGTGCGGTTAGGGTTTTCTTATCCTGACCAACGACGATCACTTGGTTAATCTGTGCATCTTCGAGCAGTTTATTTTCAATCGGCACTGGCTCGACATTTTCGCCACCCAAAAGCACAATGGTCTCTTTGGCACGGCCACGGATCGACAGTGTATTGTTGTAGCTAAAAAAACCAATGTCGCCGGTATTGAGCCAGCCATCGGGGCTGAGCGCCTTGGCGGTGGCCTCTGGATTTTTGTAATAGCCCTTCATGACCTGTGGCCCACGCACGTGGATGACACCCTTTTCGCCGGTAGGTACACGCTCGCCCTTCTCGTTGAGGATTGCCACCTCAGTTCCGTTGGGCACAAAACCGACACTGCCCTGTATGATGCGTCCTTCAGTACGCACGGAGATGATCGGCGAACATTCGGTCATGCCATAGCCTTCATAAACCGGGATGCCAATAACATTGAAAAATTCATCGACATGCGCTGGCAAAGCCCCGCCGCCAGAAATACTGCCGCGGAATCGGCCACCGAGCGCTTCCCGGATTTTGCTAAAGACCACGCGGTCGGCAAGCTGCGCTGGAATATAGAGCGCTGCCGCGATTGCTAGCGATTCCAGTGTGCGGCGGAT
>JANWWX010000232.1 GCA_025057195.1 Leptospiraceae bacterium
GCGAGCAAACCCTGCGCGACATCCAGAATATGTTAAATGATGGGAACACACCTGCAAGCTGGACTACCACGGTGCCACCCTCTGCCACAGAGACTAGCATGCAAATCGATACGGAATACCTCGTTGGTGGTGGCAGCTATGCCAACAATGGGCAGACAACGGATAATTTTGGCCATACCATTAAACTCCCTAATTTTTTAACCGGCGAAAACTGGCTCGGGGCGCAGCGCCATGGCTTCATGGTGCAAAGCGACTGGACAACACCCAATTTTGCAGGCCAGCGCAGTAGTGACTATCGCGGCTTTTCGCAGTGGAATGACTATTTCCGTGAGTCGATTAAGCGTTTTATCCAAGGCAACACCGACCCCATGTTTACCAACCGCAGCAAAACGGCTATTTATTTCAGCAAGGGGCGCGACGATGGCATTTGGCAGGCGATCTCAAAGCATCCCGTTGACACACTAAACTATATCGAAAGCCATGACGAAGAAACCGTCGCGCGTGCGGTTCTTGATTCTAAATCGAAGTCGGCGATTGGTGCGGTTTTGCTTTTGACAGCACACGGCATCCCGATGCTCTACGAAGGGCAGGAGTTCATGCGCAACAAGCAGATCCAGGACCAAAGCAAAATTGGCAACAACCTCAACTGGCAGCTTGAGGACACCAACAGAGACATGCGTGGCTTTGTCGCGTTTTTGGTCAAACTGCGCAAGGCCTGCCCAGCGCTGCGCTATCACGATGATCCGGGCGGTTCAAATTCCAACTTCGACGGCAGCACTCCCAACCAGACCATTTCGTTTTTTACTAAGCATTCCTCTGGCTGCTCTTCGATGGGATCAGGGTTTACGCATGTGAACGGAAAGCAGGAATTCCGCATCCTTGCCAACATGACGGGCGGCTCACAAAATTTTACCGTCGAAACTGGGAGTGCTTCCTGGCGTGCGGTGGCAGCCGTAACAGGTGGCAACGATAACACCAATTGCGGCGATCAATCTTCTGCCAAATTGCGCTGGTATGGGGGGACTGACAACAACCCTGGTACGAATGACTCTGACGGCTCGGATACGCAGTCGTGGGGAGCAACCAATAGCAGTTGGTCGCTCGCCTGTTACAGTGCCGTGGTTTTGGTGAAGCAATGACCCGATCTGCAACAATCGCTGTCAGCCCTCGCTACCAAGGACTCCCCGTCACGCGCGAGGAATACCTCGATCTCGAAGAAGATGGCTTCAAGTACGATGTCATCGATGGGGTGATGCAAATGGCGCCCAGCCCAAGTTTTGAACACAATGATGCGGAAAGTGCACTCATCACTGTGTTACGGAATTACCTGCAAAGGAAACCGATCGGCAAGGCAGTCATAGAAACCGATGTTTTCCTGCCTGACGGTGGCGATCCGCTGCGTCCGGATATTTCCCTCATCCTCAACGAAAACTTACACATCGTGAAAACTCACATCCATGGCACCCCGGATTTGGTCTGCGAGGTATTGAGCGCGGCTACCCGCGAGCGGGATTTAGGAGTCAAAGCCGAGCGTTATCTTAAATGCGGCGTCAAAGAATATTGGATTGCCGACCCGGACAACAAGACCCTGCAGGTGTGGTACAATGCCAAAGACCACTGGGAGAAAGTGCAAGGCGTTATGGAATTCCA
>JANWWX010000233.1 GCA_025057195.1 Leptospiraceae bacterium
AATTTTTTACGGTGAACGAAAATGCGGTGAAGCTACTTACCGAATACGAGGAGCGCGAAAAAAATGCCCACAATATCCCAACGCTCAAAGTCCGCCACAACAATGTCTTGGGCTATTTCATTGAAATCTCCAAAGGGCAGGCAGCAAAAGCCCCCCCGCACTATGCCCGCCGCCAAACACTGACCACAGGCGAGCGCTTTACCACCGAAGAGCTCAAAGAACTCGAAAATAAAATCCTTTCTGCCGGCGAGGAGGTGCTGCGCCTACAAAAAGGTGTGTTTGAAGACCTACGCGCTGAGGTTCTGAAGCAAACGACCAAGCTGCGGTTTTGGGCCGAACGCTTAGCCGAACTCGATGTGCTATTGTCATTTGCGCATTGCGCCACCATACACCGCCATGTGCGGCCCCAAATACATGAGGGAAAAAGGCTTGAGGCCAAGGCGGTGCGCCATCCGGTGGTGGAGGCGTATTTCCGCAGCGAAGTTTTCATCCCTAACGATGTCCTGCTCGATAACGAAGCCGAGCGCACACCCGTTGGCCCGCATTTGGCAATCATCACTGGTCCCAACATGGCGGGCAAGAGCACCTACATCCGCCAGATCGGCGTGATGCAGATCATGGCACAGGCAGGTGCCTTTGTTGCGGCCAATTCAGCACTGCTGCCCGTGGTCGATCGCGTCTTCACCCGCATTGGTGCACACGACCGCTTATCGCAGGGCGAAAGCACGTTTTTTGTTGAGATGTCCGAGTGCGCGCGCATTTTTCGCAATTACACTGCAGACTCGCTGATTTTGTTGGACGAAGTTGGCCGCGGCACCTCCACTTTTGATGGCATTTCCATAGCACAAGCGATGATCGAGGCACTCAACGATCCAGCCTGTGGCAGGCCCAAGACCCTTTTTGCCACACACTATTCCGAACTGGCGCGGTTGATAGACCCTGCGCGTGGCATTGTTGGATTGACTGTGGCAGTGGTGGAAAAGGAAGGACAGGTGGTCTTTTTACGCAAGATCCGCGAGGGGGTGGCGGAGAGATCCTTTGGTATCCATGTCGCCGAAATGGCCGGCATGCCGAAATCGATCACCACCCGAGCGGCACAGATCCTGCGTGAACTCGAACGCAAAGCGCAAAAATTGGTCCTTCCTCCCGCACGTTCGGCTGAGCCTGAATTAGAGCAGGGGACGCTTTTTGATCAATGAACGAAATAGCAATCTCAGCAATGGTCATGGGGTTACGTAACCACCCAAGCAAAGGTATCAAAAACACAAGCCGCACAGCACACTGAGTTCTATGGAAGAGCCCTTCAAACCACAGCCCGGCAAAAAATTTTCCAAAAAGCTGAAAAAATTCTACGATTTTGTGGTATATAATATATAGAGGGACTTATGGACGAA
>JANWWX010000234.1 GCA_025057195.1 Leptospiraceae bacterium
CCATAGTCCCTCTATATATTTAATACCAGAAAATTGCGGATTTTTTTCACTTTTTTTGAAAAATTTTATATCCAACCTTGCTTGGGTGGTGCTCACTTTCCAAAACGAAGTGCAATGGGTTTGCGAAAAAAGACCTCAGCCGGGGTTCGGAAGTTGAGGCGCTTGCGTGGGCGATTGTTGAGTAGTGTCACTGCTGCGTAAAGTTGTTCCTGCGTTACCTCTCGGAAATTCATGCCCTTGGGAAATGTTTCCCGCAAAAGGCCGTTGGTGTTCTCGCAGGTACCGCGCTGCCATGGCGAACCAGGGTCACAAAAATAAATACCGCAATTCAACACCTGCTCCAGATCCCGAAAGCCGCTCATCTCGCTGCCTCGGTCATAGATAATGCCACGCAACTGTGTATTTTCGATATCCGCAAAAAGGTCGCGCGCGGCTTTGTTGAATTCCTCTACCGTTTTGCGCTCCAGCTTGGCAGCCAGAAGAAACCGCGAATGCCGTTCAACGAAATACCTGACTTCCGGCGGATGTAGTTATAGATAGTCTGTGTGCACACTCCCTTGTAGCCCTCCAGGCGCATTCGCCCAGCGATTTGCTCGGGCGATAAGCGCTCAGCCAGAGCATGCGAAATTTCTGACCAAAGGACCTCGCTAAATTTTGAAGCATTGGCATTTTTCCGTCGTGCGCGTGCTTCCTCGTGGGCATGACGGGCGCTGTAGTGGCGCACCAGCTTGTTGCGGCGGACTTCACGGCTGATCGTGCTAGGGTGTCGGTTGAGCATCCTGGCTATTTGGCTTAGGCTATAGCCTTCCTGGAGTTTTTGTTCTATGCACAGTCTGTCTTGTTTGGAAAGGTGGGTGTAAGGTCGCATTCCGGGCCTCCTTGGTTTGTTGCAAGTCCACAACGGAATCCCGGATGCGGCCTTAAACTATTTCACTGCGTTGCACTTCGTTTTGGGATCTACACCTTTTTGTCCAGTCCAGGGAGAAATCGTACACCTTAAGCGGACTTAGCTAACTTCGGGCCATAGAACTTTTCATGGGGCGTCAAGCCATTCAGGGACCAGTGCGGGCGGCGCTTGTTGTACCATTGCAAGAAATCATCGACGATCTGCTGAAGCTCCGCTATGGTCATGCCGTTTCTCGCAACACGCTGTAGATGGCGCTTGAGCGTTGCGTTGAAGCGTTCGACCTTGCCATTATGTTCCGGCGTGCGAACCTTGATCAGGCGATGCGATATTCCATGGCTATTCA
>JANWWX010000235.1 GCA_025057195.1 Leptospiraceae bacterium
CATCGAACCCATAGAGGTATTGAAACTAAAAACTCCCCCTTCCCTTCCAGATCTTTCACAGTAGTTACATCGAACCCATAGAGGTATTGAAACTCGCATAAATGTAGCCGGCGAAGATATCGTGTAGCTTCTGGTTACATCGAACCCATAGAGGTATTGAAACGCTCAAATGGTTTATTCCGGCTCTTCAGCCTCTCGAAGTGTTACATCGAACCCATAGAGGTATTGAAACCTTCGCTCAAAGGTAGCTCAAAGGCACCCTTTGTGGAGTTACATCGAACCCATAGAGGTATTGAAACTTTGCGAAACCGCGCAACTGCACGATTTCCGCATGCTGTAGTTACATCGAACCCATAGAGGTATTGAAACCGCTTTTTTCAAAAGCAGTATCGGATCGACATTATCCGGTTACATCGAACCCATAGAGGTATTGAAACTGTAAAGTGTCTGAGGTGGTTGTAGGCATTGTACTCCGTTACATCGAACCCATAGAGGTATGGAAAGCCACAGATGAGATGCTCGAAGCCAGTGGCGCTAATCAGGATGCACAACGGGCGAACGCAAAGGCACCTTGCTTCGGCTTAGGTACAACTTTCCATTCGAGAAATAGTGCAAAAAACATAGGGTTACATGCGGCTGAGGTTCTATCCTAAAAAATCCTCCAAAAAAATTTTTTCTGAAAAACTAAAAAAATCCGCGATTTGTTGGTTTAAATTAAGAGGGGCTCATGAGCAAAAAACGTAAAGCCGGCATCTCACTGCCGGTGCCGCAGAAAGTCTCTGCCATCAACGCACGCTTTTGTATGGCCAATTTAGTATTTTAATTTTGGGGCACCAAAGGTTATATTTACACCGAATTTTTACAGTTTTTCCCATCACCCGCCACCACAGCAGGCAACGCCCAGCGATAAAAAACGGGGCTTTGCCACTAGATAGTAACATAGCGATTGGCTTGGTGTGCCTGGTGACTTTGGGATTTCTAAATGACTAAAGGTTGGGTACTTACCAGCTGCGGTCACTACTGTTTGGTAGGGTCCCGTGTTGCAACGCTTGACCCCGCATGGTGCACGTTGCGCGCGGCGGGTGTGCTGGTCAAAATCTGCGGGATCACGCGCAGCCAAGATGCGGAACTGGCTGCCCGCTACGGTGCGGATTTCATCGGCATGGTCTTGGCCCAAGCGAGCCCGCGCCGCGCAAAACCCGAAGATGTGCGCGCCGTTTTGGAACTCCGGCTTTCGCCGCCAGTGGTT
>JANWWX010000236.1 GCA_025057195.1 Leptospiraceae bacterium
TTCGGTTTTGGCCCTTGTTAACGCAGTGCTGGTGGTGGCTGCAATTTACATTTGGAAAACAGTATCACACCCTGGCCCAGTGCTCTTCCGTGCCGAAGGCACAGGCCTTGCAAACCCGGCAATGCGGCTTGCTTTTTGGAGCATGTTTTGTTCTTTTATGCTGCTTTTCATCGTCATTTTCCTTGCCCAACTGAGTGTGGAGAACGCAGAGGCAACAGAGTATGGTTAAAATCAGCGCTTTGTGGTGTTTCATTTTGCTACCACTTTTTGCGGAGTTCGACACTGGCATGTTGCCGGCGGCTTTGCGGACCCGTGTCGATAAATTCCTGGAGGCAGAAACTACCGAAGCCCGTGGCATGCTTGCACAGTTCACTGATGCAGAACTGGAAAAAATCACACAGGCTTTCAAAAAAAGCCACGACACCTCAGAACAACGGCTTTTTTGGCTGACGGAAGAATTCTATCGGCGCAACGCCGAACGCATTGCCCGAGAACGTATCCATTACCTTTATGCTGCGGTGCTGGCCGCCATTGCCATTCTTCTTGTCTTCACCATTTTGACCTACCGCCGAGCAAAAAAAATCGTACCGACACAAGCCCGCCCAGAGCCACCGGCGTTGACTGCTAAAGGCCAGGACATAAAGCCGCCACGGCGCCATAAATCAGCAAGAAATAAGAAATGAAAGGCATCATCCTTGCCGGGGGATCGGGCACCCGGCTTTATCCCATCACCCAAGTGGTGTCGAAGCAGCTGATGCCGGTTTATGATAAACCGATGATCTACTATCCACTTTCTGTTTTGATGCTTGCCGGCATCCGCGAGATTCTGATCATCTCGACGCCAGAGGATTTGCCGCGCTTTGAAAAGCTTTTAGGCTCTGGCGAAAAGTTAGGGTTAAAGTTTTCTTATGCTGTGCAGCCGGCGCCCGAAGGTTTGGCGCAGGCGTTTTTGATCGGGGAAAATTTCATCGGCAACTCGCCAGTGGCGTTGGTGCTGGGCGATAACATTTTTTATGGCCATGACCTAACCGAGCTTTTGCTCCGCGCCGCGGCACGTACAGAACAAAATGGTGGGGCAGAAATCTTTGCCTATGCAGTGCATGATCCTGAACGCTACGGGGTGGTCGAATTCGACCATAACATGCGGGCGCTGAGCATCGAAGAGAAGCCACAGAAACCCAAAAGCAATTATGCGGT
>JANWWX010000237.1 GCA_025057195.1 Leptospiraceae bacterium
ACAATCGAAACATCGGTGGTCGCAAAATCGTCGTTGATCGCATCCATGTCATAAAGCAGGTCGTAGTCCACTCCGGCTTCGGCCAAAAGCACGTTCATGTGGCCAGGCATCCTGCCTGCAACCGGGTGGATGGCAAAGCGCACATTCTTTCCTTTTTTGATGAGGTAGTCAACGAGCTTCTTGCAGCTATGCTGTGCCTGCGAGACGGCCATGCCATAACCTGGAACAAAGATCACAGAGTCCGCCACATCCAGAATCGCCGCCGCTTCCTCTGCGCTCTGGCTTTTGATGGTGCCTTTGACCTCGCGCGTACCGGCATCGGCAATCGGTGCGCCGAAACCGCCAAAAAGCACATTGGTGAGCGAGCGGTTCATCGCCTTGGTCATGATGATCGAGAGGATCACTCCCGAAGTTCCATCGAGTGCACCGGCGATGATGAGCACGTTGTTGTTGAGCGCAAAACCGGTGGCCGAACCTGCAAGTCCTGCGTATGCGTTGAGTAACGACATCACGACGGGCATGTCGGCGGCACCAATCGGCAGAACGAGGTTCACGCCAAAGACCAACGCTATCGCCGTTAGCACATAAAATAGCGTGGCGGCATCAGGCCGGTAGATCAGGTAGCCAAAAGAGGCCACCAGCGCAAAGATGGTGGTGATATTGATGAAATTCTGGCCTTTATACTGGATGGGTGCGCCGGGCAAAAGACCCTGCAGTTTGCCGAAGGCCACCATTGATCCCGTGAAGGTGAGTGCGCCCAAAAGCACCTCAAAACCAATGGCGATCATCAAGCCGTGGTCGTCGGGTTTGACATGGCCCGTGTAATACTTGGTGACACCGACCAGGGCGGCTGCCAGGGCACCGAAGGCGTGTGAGAGCGCGGTCCGCTGCGGCATTGCGGTCATCGGGGTGAGCATCGCGATGATGTAACCTGCCACGGAGCCCAAAAATAGCCCCAGCAAAATCCACTCAAGGCTCACCACTTCGTGGTCGAGCAGCGTGGCGATCACGGCAAGCGCCATGCCACCTTCGGCCAAAAACATCCCGCGCCGGGCAGTGCGTGGCGAGTTCAAGAATTTGAGCCCTAAAATAAAAAGTACCGAGGCGATAAGGTAAGAGGCGCCAATGGCTAACCGTATTTCTTCATCTCCGGCAAAGGCAGTAAAAATTTTGCGGACGTAGTTTTCGATCAT
>JANWWX010000238.1 GCA_025057195.1 Leptospiraceae bacterium
GGTTGATTAGGTTATTTTTGACACGCTCATAGTCTCGGATTTTTTCCTGTTCGTCCTTGTTGCGGACATCATCCCATGTCTGCGTCTGATAATCCTCTTTATCTTCCATGGGGGTTTTACTTTCGATCAATGCCAGGAATGCGAAACGCTTGGCTCGCCGCGCACGCTTGATCCCATCGATGTAGTAGCGGATCTTATTAGAAAACAAAAAACGGTTATAGTTGTATCCCATGTCACGAAACTGGCGCGCGACCTCGACATCCCGGTACCCTAATTGCAAGAAATGCGAAGCCTTGCGGTCTTTAGACTGGATAATAATCGGGGCATTGAGATCGAGCAGTGCGCGGGAATCTTCAATATAGCGCTTGTGCAGGATGTCGTAGAGCAGGTCGCGCAAGATCTCTTGGCTCAGCCGGATCTCGCGGAAGGCATCCACGTAGTTGCTTTCCAAATAATAAAGGTGAGCATTGAAGTTATGCTGGTTGGCCTGCTTGAGCGCTTTCTCATTTTCTGGTGAGCCAAAATTGGAAACGCTCACATTGGAAAATTCAATGAAATAACGGTTTTCGCGCAGGATCTTCTCAACAAACGTCTGGTCTGGCGAAACAGCCGCAAGCGGGGTGATTAGAGCATGGCCAAAACAGGACATGGCCACCAGGACAACCCACCCTGGAATGGTAGCCATGGGAGTGCGGGAGGCCAACCGCCATCGTTTCATCTCAAGCTATGTATCGGCCGGGCTATTTCCGCTTTCAAGCAAAAAATCCCGATAAGTCTAAAGTAAGCACCCAAGCCTTGGTTGTTTAAAAAATGCAAAAGCCACTAAGCACACCAATCCTGTTGCTATGTTGCAATCCAGTGGCAAAACCCCGTTTTCTATCGTTTCGCGTTGCCTACTGTGGTGGTGGAGAGAGGTTTTGATGAGGAAAACTGCAAAAATTCGGTGTAAATATACCCCTCAGTGCCCCACATTTTGATTTTCATGTCGTAATTACTGAAAAACATTCCCCGATCTTCAGCTTCCAGATGTTCCGCCCCTGGAACGATCCCCTCTTCAGCCAAGCATAGCATCACGAATATAAGATGTGACACCGACCAGCGCAATGAAAACGCGAGAGTGTGTAGCGAACC
>JANWWX010000239.1 GCA_025057195.1 Leptospiraceae bacterium
GAGACGATAGAAAACGGGCTTTTGCCTCTGGATGGTAACATAGCAATAGGATTGGTGTGCTTGGTGGCTTTTGCATTTTTAAACTACCTAGCTTGAGTGCTATCGGTACCTGTGTCGTCTCAAGCCGCCGAAATCAGGCGAATATGTAACCGTGAAATTTGTTATGCCAAACTGCTTTTGATTGCCGAATTTTTCAGGATTTTCAATTCGCTTACTATTCTGGCAACTAAAGAGTTTATGAACTCTTACGTAAACCAACTGAATACATACCTGCTACCTGCCAAACAACCAATTACCAAATTGCGGAAATTGGAAACTATATATAGGCGCACAGCAACGCGGAATACCTAAGCCAGCAGTAAAGAGGAGTCGAACAATTATGCCCGAAGTGCTCATAGACATCCATTGATCCGGCGCGGAGCCAGGCAATGTTGTTGCCGACAAATTCAAGCGTGCCTTGAGTATGACTTTGTAGCCTGCCGGCAGCGCAGACAGAGGTGTACAACCTGAGGAGATAAGTGACACGCAAGCAACCTGCCTTGCAGGCCAAGAAGGCATCTTTAATAGATACAGGGGGACTTTTAGTCTTTGTTGTGTTATTCTCAGGAATTTTTTTAAAAAGCTACGGGCATCCTATTACTCGCCCCAACCCTATTATCAAGAAAAACACCTTAATAGAGTGTGACAAATGTTCTCGGGTTGCACATTAAAAATTCCGCCCAATATTGCCGCGTCATTTTCCGTTGGTGCGGTCGTAAGCACCCAAGCATTGGTTATTTAGAAACATAGTTGGCTCGAGTGTTCATAAGAAAGTTCTACGCATACCACTTATCATTATCCCCACATCGCTGCAAAAGACCCAGTGGTTACCCCGTGCCCTTGGCCTGCCGTGCAGTTTCGGGCTAATCTACAAAGGGCATGTATTCGCGCAAATCCTCGGGGATATCCTTGCCAAGGG
>JANWWX010000023.1 GCA_025057195.1 Leptospiraceae bacterium
GTTATTTTCGACCAACGCGCTGGTGACGCCGGCACGGGCTAACACATAAAGCGGCATGCCTGTATCTGCCCCGATGATCCCCGTGTTGCTGAGGATGAAGTCTGCTTCACTTTCTTGCAAAAGCAGGCTGGACCAATGGCCATACGAAAAAAGCACCTCCTCCTCGCGGTTGTGCTTGCCCAAAAGCGGCAGTCCGGCTAAATCCGGTTCTGCATAGATCTGCGCCAAGCGCTCCCGGAAAATTTCGGCTGCTATTTTGGCAGTGGTGCGGCCTAAATACTGCCGGATCCGCTCCGCCGGTTCTTGGCGGAAAATCGCAGCGACGGTGTCCGCGACGCGCTCTCGAAAATCGGGAGCAAAGTACGGAATGGGGTATGCCAGTGCCGGATAGCGCTGCGGCCGTGTTTGGAAGCGCGGGGCCACGCGCTTCAGGAATTCGCCACTCTCAAAAACTGCCTTCTCCTCTATTTTTATGTGATAGCCTAATGCGCGTGCGGTGAGGGTTTCGGTCAGGCGGTAGAGCGATTCGCGGTTTTGCGGCTCCAGCGTGGGCAGATGGCGGCGCTCGACATAGTGCACCACAAGCTGGATTTTTTCGCTTGTGGGAGTTGTGCGCAGTTCCGGCAGTGCGGCGATGTAGTTTTCGTATTCGGCTTTTTCTTGGGCAAGGTCTATTTTCTCCGCACATGAGCAGAGAAAGACGAAAAGCAGGTGGCGGCGCATGCGGTAAAAAATTGGGGAAACTTTGATTGTCAAATTTATATTTGCAGCGAGTGTTTGGCTTGACCGGTGCATTAAAACTCCGTTGCCGCCAGCATGCACCGCCAAAGCTGGAGCAGTAAACTCGGCGTGATTCTTGCCGTAACCGGTTCTGCCATTGGTCTTGGCAATTTTCTACGCTTTCCTGGCTATGCGGCGAAGTACGGCGGGGCATTTATGCTGCCTTACTTTCTCGCATTTTTGTTTTTGGGCCTGCCGATAGCCTATACCGAGTGGGCGATTGCCCGCTACGGCGGGGCGCGTGGCTTCCACAGTGCTCCCGGTATTTTCCGCGTGCTCTGGCGCAACCGGTTGGCACCGTATTTCGGTGTTTTGGGTCTCATTGTGCCCGTTGGCATCTACATGTATTATGTCCTCATCGAGTCGTGGTGTGTTTATTATGCGTGGGGGTTCCTCACGGGCAAGCTCGTGCTCGGCACCGATCCCGAATCCTACCGCCAATTCTTCCATGATTTCACGGGCATCCAAAGCAACGGTAGCGTCTTTGCTGGGCTTTCTCCCGCGCTGGTTTCGCTCGTTTTTTGCTACCTCGCCAACTTCTACTTCATTTACTACGGCATCGCCGGCATCGAACGTGTCAACCGGATCGGCATACCACTTTTGCTCTTAACTGCTTTGGTTGTTCTTGTGCGCGTGCTGACTCTAGGCACACCGAATCCGGCATTGCCCGAACGCAATGTCCTCAACGGCCTTGGTGCGCTATGGAATCCACCGCAAGAGGGCTGGGTAGCCCTGGGCAATGCGCAGATGTGGATGGATGCTTTTGGGCAAATTTTCTTTTCGCTTTCGGTTGGCTTTGGTGTCATCATCAACTATGCCAGCTACGTCAGTAAAAAAGACGACATTTTACTTTCCGCGACCACCGCAGCGTCGGGTAACCAGTTTGCCGAAGTGGCGCTGGGGGGATTGATCACCGTCCCCGCAGCGTTTGTTTTTTTAGGGCCGCAGGGAGTAGGCAGCGTTTTTGGTCTGGGCTTTGTTTCGCTGCCGGCAGTGTTTGCGCACATGCCATTTGGCCAGCTTTTCGGTTTCCTTTGGTTTGTGCTACTTTTCATCGCGGCCGTCACAAGCTCGGTTTCGATGCTGCAGCCTGCGATTGCATTTTTGGAAGAGGGCTTGCACCTTGACCGGCGCAAAAGCACTGCAGGCTTGCTTTGCCTCACGTTGGCGGGTTCGCTTTTTGTGGCTTTTTATTCCGGCAATCTCGAGGCGCTCGATACCATGGATTTTTGGGCCGGGACATTTTTTATTTATATTTTGGCGCTTTTCCAGGTGGTTGTTGCCGGCTGGATTTTCGGTGCCGACCGTGTGCTGGAGGAGGCAGCAGAGGGTTCATTAATACGCCTGCCGCGCATCCTGCCATTTTGCATCAAGTACCTGAGCCCCGCACTTTTAGCCACCGTGTTTATCTTTTGGTGTTGGCAGAAGCTGCCTGAGCAGTGGCATAAAATCCAAACCAACTATGTCACACAACTGACCGTGCTTTTCTTGCTTGGCGCACTGCTATTTTTCACCCTCCTGACACACCTGGCCGTGCTGCGCTGGCAAGGGCGTTTGGGGAAAAAGGGGCAGCGATGACCACGGCTGGCTGGATCGTGATGCTTTTTTCAGTGGGCTTTGTCACAGCCTTTTTTATTCTCAGCCTTTATTTTGTGTTGCGCAGCGACCGCAGCAGAGGCAAAAAATAACAAATGCACCCCACTGGTTTTGGATAAAAACCATGCAGAAAAAATGGATTTTTCTCGCGGCAATCGCTTTGCCGGCGATGCTGCTTTCTGCAAAAACCCGGCCACGGCTTTTGATCTGGTCGATCGACGGCTTTGCCGCAGGCTATCTTGACCACCCACGCTTCAAAACACACCCACGCTGGCAAAGGCTGCTCAAGCAGGCCAGAGTCTTTTCTCCGGTCGAAACGACCATTCCATCTGTCACCTATCCTGCGCACACGGCGATGGTCACAGGGGTGCATCCGGCTCGGCACCGCATCCATTCCAACCACCCTGTGGATCCTTTTAATTTAGCCAAAAATGGTTGGAACTGGTATGCCAGCGACATCGCTGTCCCCACTCTGTGGCAAATAGCAAAAAAGCAAGGCAAAACGGTCGCCAACTTGCAGTGGCCGGTGACGATGCTTCCTGCAGGAGAGATCCGCTGGCATGTGCCGCAGTTCGAGCGTGCGCGTGGCCCGGAAGAGGTCAAACTGATGCGTGTGCTCAGCACACCGGGTTTGCACGAGGAAATTGAGAAGGCCACCGGGGTTGCCCTGACAGAAACCAGTACCGATAGCGAGCGCTTCCAGGCGGCGCTTTATGTCTGGCAAAAAAAGAAGCCCGACTTGATGCTGCTTTATTTCCCGCAACTCGACGCCACCGAGCATGCCGCAGGTCCTTATTCGGAGGCGGCGTTTGCCGTGCTCGATGCCTTAAGCACCAAGATCGCGGATTTCGCACAAAAAATCCTCCAAGAGAAAAATAGCGCGATGCTCATTGTTTCGGACCATGGTTTTTTGTCTTTCCAAGGCCGCTGCTATCCCAATACGCTTTTGGTGGAATTGGGAATGCTCGACCCCGAACGCAAAGTTTGGAGCTATTATTTTGACACGGCAGGGGGCGTGGCACGGCTGGTGCGCAATGGCGGTGTGGTCCCTGATTTTCCAGCCAAGGCGTTTGCCAACCGCATCCAGCAAGAATGCGCAGGTGTGGAATTCATTGCGCCCGAAAATCCTGAGTTCCAAAAATTCAGTCACTACTATGCGCGCGGCGCAGCGGGGTTTTTGGTCTCGCGTGGCAAGGTCGCGCTTTCCCCAGCGTGGGGGGTACAGATCTTTGACGCTGAGGCGACCGGCCACACGCATGGCTTTTTGCCTTCGCGCGCCGAAATGAAGACGTTAGCTTTGCTTTTTACCCGAAGCCAGCGCCCGGTTAAGCCGATTCGTCATAACACCGAAATTTTCCAATTTGCTTGTTCTTGGCTCAAACTGCGCTGCCGCAATAAGTAAGTTACCATTAGCATAGCGTGGCAACTGGCAAAGCACCGTGCGCTTTTGTTTTGCGATGTTTCGCGGTGACACCTTCAAAGGTGTAGGCATATTATGTGCTAAGCATCCCAGCAGTGGGGTGGATGCAAGAGCAATGCGGATACATAAAGCCATTACTTTCATGGAATCATTGTGCGTGCGGAGTTTTACCATGACAGCAGATGCCGTTACTGTGGCGAGCTGTTAGTTTTGCGTTTTTTGCCATGAGCCAGTCCAGATATTGAGTCCTTAATTATATTGTAGCAAACGCTACAATAGTTGCTTTTACGGCTGGCTTTTGGGGTTTGGCGCATGGTGCAAAAACTAGCCCACACCACCGGTCCCAGTAAATACCGCCTGCCCGACGAGGTGCTCGAGTACCGGGAACTCGTGTACGATTTTGCGCTGCGCGAGATCCGCCCTAGCGCAGAAAAGCGGGATCTTGAAGGAATTTGGGATCCCGAGCTTTGGAAAAAGATGGCGAAAATTGGGTTGGTGGGGCTCTCGGTGCCACAGGAATATGGGGGCAGCGGTGCGTCGTGTTTGATGACGGCAGTGGCGCACGAGGCGTTTGCCGAAGGTTCGGCCGACGGTGGTTTAACTCTGGCATTGGGGGCGCATGCGATCATCGGCACAATGCCAATTGTCCTTTTGGGTACCAAAGAACAAAAAGAAAAATACCTGCCCAAACTTGCTTCTGGCGAATGGATTGCCGGGCTGGGCTTGACTGAACCCGGTGCGGGCTCGGATGCCGCCGGCAGCATGCAGACACGGGCGGTGCGCAAAGGCGACCGCTACATCCTCAACGGCAGCAAGATGTTTATCACTAATGGCCCCATTGGCGATGTCTTTGTTGTGATGGCAGTCACCGACAAGAACAAGGGAGCATTTGGCATCTCGGCATTTATCGTGGAAAAAACATTCAAAGGATTTTCTGTCGGTAAAAAGCTCAATAAAATGGGCATGCGCACCTCGACCACCTCTGAGCTCATTTTTGAAGACATGGAAGTGCCGGTGGAGAACCGCATCTGTGAAGAGAATGCAGGCTTTTTGCGCGTGGGCCGCGCGACGCTCGAGTGGGAACGCACGGTGCTGGTGGCTGCCGGCATCGGTGCCATGAAAAGCCTGCTCCAAGAGGGCACACGCTATGCCAAAGAGCGCATCCAGTTCGGCGAACCGATCATCCGCTTCCAAGCCATCCAGGATAAAATCGCGCGCACGCGCTATAAACTCGACGCCGCACGGCTTTTGATCTACCAAAGCGCCATGAAAAAAGACCGCGGCGAACCGGCACCCATTGAATCTTCTATTGCCAAACTTTATACCACCGAAAGCAATGTCGAGGTTAGTTACGACATCGGGCAAATTTTTGGCGGCTATGCCTATATCCATGACTATCCCGTGGAACGCGCCTACCGGGACGCCCGGCTTTCGACGATCGGTGCTGGCACATCAGAGGTCATGCGCTCGATTATCGCTGCCAACACCAAAGAGCTATGGCAGGACGCAGACCTCGAGGGGGAAGAAAAAGAGGCGTTTAATGCCTTTTGCGATTTTTGCGAAAAGGAGATCGCGCCCCATGTGGCCGCAGTCGATAAGGCTGGCGAGGTGCCACGCAGCCATTTTGAAAAGCTCTACCAGGTCGGCTACACCGGCGCGATGCACGAAGAAGAATATGGCGGCAGCAACTGCTCGTATTTTTATACCACACACCTGCAGGAGGCATTGGCAGCCGCCTGCGGCTCGACTTTTTTTTCTGTTGGTGCCTCGGTGGGGCTATTTGGCCTGCCGCTGCGCGAATATGGCAGCCGCGAGCAAAAGCAAAAATACCTCCCCGACATCATCCGTGGCAAGACGATTGGTGCACTCGCCGTGACCGAACCCCATGCGGGCTCTGATGTATCGGCGATCCAAAGCAAGGCGGTTTACCGCAACGGTAAATTCTATCTCACAGGCAGCAAAACCTACATTACCAATGCACCGGTCTGTGACCATGCGCTAGTTTTAGCGGTCGTAGAAAAAGACGGCAAAAGGATCGGCCAGACGGTCTTTATTGTCGATGCGCATGCCCAAGGAGTGGTGCGCGGTAAGCCGATGGAAAAGTTAGGTCTTAAAGGCTCACCCACAGGAGAGCTATTTTTTGATGGCGTGGAGCTCACCGAAACCGACATTTTGGGCAAAATCGGTCGGGGCTTTGCCATCATCATGTCGGCGTTCAACCGTGAACGGCTGGCACTGGCGGCCTATGCAGTGGGTGTGATGGCGGCCGCAATCCGCCATTGCCGTAAATATGCCAAAGAACGCAAGGCGTTTGGCAAGCCGATCATCAAACACCAGGCAGTGGCATTCATGCTCGCCGACATGATCACCCGATACGAGGCAGCACGCCAGGTTTTGCACGAAACAGCATGGCTGATGGACCAGGCGCAGGGAGCATCGCAGGTTGAGCACAACGGGGAGATTGTTGATCTTAGTGCACGCACAGCATCGCTCAAGCTCATGGCCTCGACCTATGCCCGCGAAGTGACCAACTGGGCAGTGCAGATTTTTGGTGGGGCAGGGTATATCGAAGATTATCCAGTGGCCCGGCTTTACCGCGATGTTAAACTTGCCGAAATTGGCGGTGGCACGTCGGAGATCATGAAAGCCATTGTGGCGCACGCTGAGGCCAAGCGTGTCGCCCGCCGATGACCCAGCGTGGTTTTATTTCCCTTTTAGCATTGCCGATAAAAAAATGTGAGGCAGGCTCGCTGGCTGTTGCTGGGTGTTATTCCACTGGGAGCAGTCCCACTACGCAACTTGCCGCAATTTACCGATTACCGTCGCTACGCTGTTACAATTCAGCGAAACTCCGGTGAGCCAGGGTCAATGCCCGCCATCGGGCTGCGCTGGCGCCACAACACCGTGCGCACGCTTGCGGCGGGAATTGTGGCCAGCGAGGGAAAGCTACGCGGCTATGGCCATGCCATCATTGTTGACCATGGCCACGGTTGGCATACTTTTTACTCTCACCTAAGCAAGGTTCGGGTCAAAAAGGGTCAGGCCGTAGCTGCGGGGGACATCCTCGGCCGCTCCGCAAAAAAATCGTTTTTGCTTTTTTCATACCTTGGCAAACCTGTCGATCCCCACAAAATCCTAAAACAACCGCACGGCCAGCCATACCACCAGGCTTTGCGGGAAAAGACTTGGCACGCTGCGCACCGCTTTAGTTCAGAACGCGCGAGGCAGGGAAATGGCCTGGGAATTGGTTAACGGAACCATCGTCACTCCACGCGAAGTGATTGAGCACGGCAGTGTGCAGATCGAAAAGAATCGGATCACGCAAGTGGCAAAGAGTATCCGGAAACAAGCCGATGTGGTGCAGATCGACGTCAACGGCATGCTGGTCTTTCCGGGACTCATCAACTGCCACGACCACCTACTGGGTACCTATGTTCCCCGTGTCGGCGATCGCAGGCCATACCTCAATTGGTTGGAGTGGGATAACGATCTCAAAAGTTCACCGGTTTATGCCGAAAGGCAGCAAATTGATTCTTCTGACCTCTACCAACTCGGAGGATACCGGCACCTGCTGTGTGGCATCACGCGCGTGCAGGATCACATCCCACACTTTGTGCGCGAGGCATTTGCCCGCGACATGCCCATCCGGATCATCGCAGACTATGCTCTGGCACATTCGGTGACTTCGTTTGCGCTCAAATGGGGCGATGGCATAGAAATCGAACACGCCAAGGCGAAAGAAAAAAATATCCCTTTCATCACCCATTGCTCAGAGGGTTTTGATGAAGAAACATTGAAAAGTGTCGAAACACTAGCCGCCAAAAACGCACTTAGCCGGCAGACGGTGCTGATCCATGGCATTGCGTTCAGCGACCGCGACATGGAGCTCCTTGCTCAACACCAGTGCCACGTGGTCTGGTGCCCAGTATCTAACCTTTATATGTTTGAGCGCACCGCACGGGTCAAGGAGCTGCTCGATTTGGGTATCAATGTGGCTTTGGGCACCGACTCACCGATGTCGGGCAGTTTTAGCATTTTCGAGGAGATGCGGACCGCCAAGGAATTTTATCGCTTTGCCTATGGCCGCCCGCTCGATGATCGTGTGCTGGTCAATATGCTCACTGTCAATGCGGCGAAGGCGATGTGCCTGCCCGATGCCGGCGAAATTGCTGAAGGCAAAGCCGCAGATCTATTGCTCATCGACGGTGATACCACAAATCCCTGGGCAGCCCTCACCAACGCAGATTACGCCGACATCATGCTTGTCATCGTGGATGGGCAACCTCGCTATGGCGATTTTGCCTTTGCCCCAGTCTTTGAGGCGTTTAAGATCCCGTATCAGACCATTTTGGTCAAAGGCGTCAGAAAGATTGTCGCAGGCGATGTTTTAGGGTTGCAAAATCGTGTACGCCGTGCAGTCAAATTCCAAAAAGAACTGGACTTTTTGCCCGTAGAGGCTGCCTGATGCCGATCACCCGACAGTACGCCGCTGGTTCCATCATCTATTTTGCTGGAGATATCGGCGAGGATATTTATGTCCTGCAGCAGGGGCGTATCTCGCTCATTTCTACCTCTCTCGATCAAAAAGAGGATATCAAGGAGGATGTGCGTAGGGGCGAGTTTTTTGGCGTAAAGTCGGCCTTGGGCCGCTACCCGCGAGAGGAGACCGCTCAGGTTCTCGCTGATTCCCGTGTCTTAGTTTTTAAGTTGGCAGAATTTGAACAGTTCGCGCTCAAAAATACACGCATTATCTTGCAGATGCTCAAAGTATTCTCTTCGCAATTGCGACGGGTGCACAAGGCAGTGCGTGAGCTTTTGGGAGAGCATGGCGTCAACGATTCGTCTTTAGAATTAGTGCGTGTTGGCGAGTACTATTTCAAGGCAGGCAAGACAGACTATGCACTCTATGCCTTCAATGCCTATCTTAAAAACTATCCCGGCGGTCCTTTGGCTGAGCGTGCCCGGCGCCTGGCACAGCTAGTTAAAGAGGGAGCCGAATATCCGTTGGACCTGCCGGACATCGTGGAGGAAATGCAACAGAAAGAACTTGCGCTCAGAACCGGAAAGATCGCGCAGCAGATACCACAAGATTACGAAACCGACCAGGCAATGCCGGATTTTAGCACCGCCGGCATGGCACCTACCGCGATGGTGCAAGAAGTACCAGATTTGCCGGATTTGCCACCCCCCGCTGACTTAGACTTGCCGCTTCCTGATTTCGGCAGCGCCCCTGCGGCCCGCACTGCCGAGCAAGAGTATAACAGGGGGCTGAGCGCACTTGCTACCCAGAATTTCCAGGAAGCACAGCACTGTTTTGAACAAGCCCTTTCGCTTGCCGGTGGCAGCGATGCAGCACTGCATGAAAAAATTCTTTTTGAGCTCGGTCGCACCTACCTGAAACTGAACAACGTACGCGCTGCTGTTGAAAAATTTTCTGAGCAATTGCGCAGCCACGGTCGGGGAACATTGGCGCGCAAGGCGATGCTGCAGTTAGCAGAAATCTATGAACGCGCGCGCGATTTCAACCGTGCCGTGACCCTTTATGAAAAAGCCGCGCAGATACCTCCCAACGACCGTGAAGCCCAATTGGCACAGAAAAAAGCGGTGCAGCTGAGGGGCATGAAATGACTACCAACATGTTATTCAACAAGTACGGGAAGCAATTTAACGCGGGCGAAATTATTTTTTGTGAATTTGAGCCCGGCAACAGTTTTTATTTGATCCAGACCGGGCGAGTGAAAATATCCAAAGTTGTAAAAGATAAAGAAAAGACAATGGACATCCTGGGTGCCGGTGATATTTTTGGCGAGATGGCGATTTTGGAAGAACAACCCCGCTCCGCCACTGCCACCGCAATTGAACCTGTGACCGTGCTCCATTTTGATCGTGAAAATTTCGTTACCATGATGATGAGCCAGCCACAGCTGGCGCTCAAGCTTTTGGTCGTGTTTTCCAAGAGGATTTATGACGCCAAAAGGCGGCTCATGATCCTACTTTTGGACGACATCCCCTCCAAAGTCGCTGATGTCTTCCTCATGTTGGCAGAAAAAGAGCCTACTTATGCACACATGCGAGAGATTTCACTGCCAATCACTGTCGATGATGTCGCCAACTGGGCTGGAATCACCCATGAACAGGCAGCAGAACAACTCAACCATTGGGTCAAGGTAGGTAAAATTGAAATCTACAGCGACCGGATTTTCATCCGCAATTTAACGGAATTCAAGCGTATCGTGGCACAAAAGCGTAAAACCGAAAAAAGATAAATAAAACCATGCTCTTTGCCGAAACTAAATTGAGGTAAAATATGCTGCGTAAAAGTATAATAGCCTGCCTGCTCGCTGCCACCTTGGCTGGAGCCCAAGATAGCAAAGAAGAAAAAAAAGAAACTGTGGATCAAGCAGGTACTGCCAAACAGCATCCTGTCGGTTGGATTCGCGATGAGCGGATTGCCGTGGAGAACCTTTCCTTTTGGAAACGCAATGCCTCAGACGGCAAAGGGGACTACCTCGAACTCAGTTTTGACATCATCAACAAAACCGAAGATCCAATCCCGCTAAAAATGTTTTTGATTGCGTTTAACGAGCAGGA
>JANWWX010000240.1 GCA_025057195.1 Leptospiraceae bacterium
TTGGCCGAAACCACCTTAGAACGCAAGGATGCAAAACCAGAACACCATACACTGGTTTTTGACGCCACTGCCGGGGATCTCGAACTGGAGTTGGAAAATGGCGACAATGATGCCCTGCAGATGACGGCTTGGATTTTGTCACACAGCAAAGAATACCTAATTTTTCCCGTGCCCGATGGGCTACGCCTCCACAAAAAGCCCCTCTCCCTTTACTATGGGGAAGTGGATTTGGGCAAAAAGGCACCCCAATATGACATCGAAAAGAGTGCTGCTGAGGCAACCCAATATGCCGAATTTGTGTTGGGAGAGCAACGCGAAAATCTGGACTACCGCCGCTCGTGGTGGGACCCGCCGGCATCGCAGTGGGTGTTCCGTGGTGCATTTTGGATCTCTTCCCTGCTACTCCTCTGGTACACCTGGCGCGTTTATAGAAAGTAAGTCGTTGCCATAAACACCACGCATTTGTCGTGGCAAACTTAGCATTTTATCTGCGCTACCTGCGCCGACACCTGCCGTCACGGCAAAGAATTGCACGCATAACGATGCAGCCAAGGAATTATTATCGTATAAGTCTATTGGGATAGGGATACCCATAGCCCGCTGCACAGCCTGTGCGTCTGCTGCGTGCTTGCTGTGTTTTTCCCTTCTTAGTCTGGGAGCAGAGCGCCTGGGACCGGTGTGACACTAAGGATTCCCTGTGCTTTGCAAGTTTTTCCAAAAAAACAATGGTTGGATGCTTACCACATTATTTCCCTGAAATTTAACTTGTACCAATGGTTCTTTTTTTAACCTTGCCACGGGAGGACCAATGCAAAGGACATTACTTTTTTATTTTTGGAGCGCAGCGCTGCTTTGGAGCCCAGCATTGGCACAAAATGGCGAATCTTCTGAACAGGAATTGC
>JANWWX010000241.1 GCA_025057195.1 Leptospiraceae bacterium
TTCCCACGTTACGACAATCAACAATACCGATGGCATGGCGTCTTCGGGTAACTCTGCCACGAATGCTGGTGCAGTATATGTATTCAAGCGCGCTGCCAATGGCAATTGGATCCAGGATGCTTACCTAAAGGCATCGAATGCGGAGATGAATGATTACTTTGGTTCTTCCGTTGCAATTTCCGGCGCAACCGTCGCGGTGGCGGCATATCAGGAATCTTCCAACGAGACAGCAATCAATAATACCGATGGCCAGCCAGAACACCCCGATAATGATTCTGCCAATCACTCCGGTGCAGTTTACGTGTTCAAGCCTTTTGAGGATTTTTGAGACACAATCAAAATCGAGAGGATTAATCGTTAAGCAGCAGGACTTTGCATCATCGCGCAAGCATAGTGTTTCTGGTACTAGCTGGGGGCAAGTGCCGCTTTGGCAGGATATTCCCGAAGTTTTGCGGGAGTGCATGCCTTTTGCGGATTAGCCCAAAACTGCGCTGCAAGCAAAGGGGACGGCAGCTATTGGGTCTTTTTTACGGCGATGGGGGAATAATCAAGTGTATGCGTAAAGCACACCTGTGTGTGCACCTAGCCACTGTATTTCTGGAAAACAATGTTTGGAGTAACTCCTTGCCAGAATCGTCAAAGCATTGACGCGTTGTCTGCGAAAATGACAGTGCTTTATGCATCCACTGCTCCAGCAACTGCACTACGAGGTTGCCAATCGTCCGGTCGATTTTTCCGTGGGCGACACAGTCCGTGTGCATTATAAAATCAAAGAGGGCCAGAAAGAGCGCATCCAGATTTACGAGGGCTTGGTCATCGGCATCCAGAACGAGGGCGCCGGCAAAACGTTTACGGTGCGCCGTGTTAGCTTCGACGTCGGTGTC
>JANWWX010000242.1 GCA_025057195.1 Leptospiraceae bacterium
ATGATGTCGGCAAAGATGCGCTATTCCCCACACACGTGGGGATGAACCGCGGCCTTCAGCCTGCTCTAATGCCCACGGCCGCCTATTCCCCACACACGTGGGGATGAACCGTACACGTACTTTTTCGACCTCATATCTGGGATACTATTCCCCACACACGTGGGGATGAACCGTACGCTGCGCCAGCGAAAAAATGGTCAACGTTCCTATTCCCCACACACGTGGGGATGAACCGTGCGGCGCCGCAGTCGCGTTCATGGTCCCCTACTATTCCCCACACACGTGGGGATGAACCGAAAAGAGAACACAGTATCATCACCAGCAGTAGCTATTCCCCACACACGTGGGGATGAACCGGCCGAAAGACTATTGCTGATGACAAGCGCTGACCTATTCCCCACACACGTGGGGATGAACCGTTTCCGAACTCGCGCAAGCCGCCACCGGCAATACTATTCCCCACACACGTGGGGATGAACCGAAATTCGCCTCGTGCCGAATAATGGCGGCCAGCTATTCCCCACACACGTGGGGATGAACCGGTCAATCCGTTGCCTGAGGACTACCTATCATACTATTCCCCACACACGTGGGGATGAACCGAGTTTCTGTTCGACCTTTCTGGCATAGCCGACCTATTCCCCACACACGTGGGGATGAACCGGTCGGAAAAAACAAACTGACAGACTGGCAGCACTATTCCCCACACACGTGGGGATGAACCGTAGAAAGCGCACGCACGCCTATCCGGCGCACGCTATTCCCCACACACGTGGGGATGAACCGTAGTAGATTTCTGCGCTGAGATGACGCAGCTTACTATTCCCCACACACGTGGGGATGAACCGCAGTGCAGATTTTTCGGGAACACATA
>JANWWX010000243.1 GCA_025057195.1 Leptospiraceae bacterium
TTCTCGCCTACGGTTCATCCCCACGTGTGTGGGGAATAGGCAGCCTGCCGCACGACGGGAGGCGGACTCAACGGTTCATCCCCACGTGTGTGGGGAATAGCGAACCCGCAGCAGTAATCCTGACTCGTTAGCCGGTTCATCCCCACGTGTGTGGGGAATAGTAGCGAGCAAGCATCCACCCCCGCAAAGCTGCCGGTTCATCCCCACGTGTGTGGGGAATAGTTATTATTGTTTGTTGGTGGATTTTGCCCCAACGGTTCATCCCCACGTGTGTGGGGAATAGTTTGAGGTAAACTGACTCGATGTAAGCTAACACGGTTCATCCCCACGTGTGTGGGGAATAGGCTCGGCGCTGTTTTTGTCGTGCTGCTCTCCCACGGTTCATCCCCACGTGTGTGGGGAATAGTTTTGCTGCGTCGCATTTAGTGATTGCGACTCCGGTTCATCCCCACGTGTGTGGGGAATAGCCCAGTGGGCTGTCCAGATGGCGGAAATCGATGCGGTTCATCCCCACGTGTGTGGGGAATAGACTAAAATCTAATCAAATTGCTTAAACAATATACAAAAGCGCAATGGTTGTCAAGAATTATCGTTCTTTCTCCGGTATGTACGCGCAAGCAGCGTTATCCCATCGAGGTCTATCACTTCACGCGAGGGGTCACCATTGGAGAGAATCTGGTAACCTTGCTCATTATTACTGGAATAAACCATTAGCGCATCTAAATCCCATTTCATGCAAATTTTTTGCCACAATTTTTCCCGCACCCGAGCATTGATGGTCGCCACAAATACGCCGGGTTTAATTTCAATGGCTAACCGCGATATCTCGCCCCTCTGTGAGTTCCTCA
>JANWWX010000244.1 GCA_025057195.1 Leptospiraceae bacterium
GTTGCGGTACATGTCGTCGATCAGTTTGGCATATTTTTCTGCTACCACATGCCGACGTACCTTCAGCGTGTTGTTAAGCTCATCTCCTTGTTCAAAGGGCTTCTTGAGTAAAGTGAAGACACCGATCTTTTCAAAATTCTTGAAACCGTTTTCGGTGTTGATGTATTTATTGATCTCCTGCCGATACATCGCTAATACTTTAGGATCGTTCACCCAATCCTCGAGGGTGCCCTTGATGCCGTTGGCCTTGCACCATTCTGCCAGATTTTCGGCGTTGGGCACAATCAGAGCGCCGAGCACTTTTTGGTCCTCACCAAAAGCACGTGACACAAGCATCACATGATCCACGAAGGGACTTTCTTTGAGTTTTTCTTCAATCGGCACTGGCTCGACATTCTCGCCACCCACAAGCACCAGTGTGTCTTTGGAGCGGCCGACAATGCTGAGTTCGCCCGAGTAGTTGAGCGTTACCAGATCACCAGTATTGAACCAGCCATCGGGAGTTAGGACCTCGGCGGTCTTTTTAGGATTTTTGTAATAGCCCTGCATCACCTGTGGTCCACGCACATGCAACGTGCCTTTGGCGCCTGGAACACGGGTGACATCACGCCCCTCCAAGTCGATGAGTTTGAATTCGGTACCAGGAAGTAGTGGCCCGACAGTGCCTGGAATAATGCGGTTTGCCAAGCGCACGGAGAGTACCGGCGAGGTTTCAGTGAGGCCATAGCCCTCGAGGATGCGCACACCGATGGCACGGAAAAAATCATCGATGT
>JANWWX010000245.1 GCA_025057195.1 Leptospiraceae bacterium
CAACCAAGACTTCACCCTGATCCCCCTATAAGTGGCTTGTGCACCAGAAGCGGTAAGTAATAAGTAGTAATAGTTATTCAAGCACCCTTGAGGCACAGAATGAAAAAGGGGGTAGTTTTATGCTAATGTTTGGCATCATCTCAAGCAGTACTGCGGAGAAGCATAAGCATATACTCCACTTTTAGACCGCTGGCAGTTAAGAACATCGCAGAGGGATATATGTCCCCTTAAATTCTTGGGAGTATCCGCCAGGGGGCAGTTCGCCCTCGCGCCAGTGCCAGCAAAAGAGTTTTTCCACCAAATATCCGGCTGCTGGGTCCCACCGCGAGGGTTCTTGGTAATAGTCAATCGCAAAAAAGCGTTTCAGTGCCTGCCACGCGGGTTTCTAAAAAGCGAACGGCGAAGCGCATGATCTCGCGTTGGTATTTTTGCCAGTGCTCTGCGACTTTTTCTGGCTATGGCTCCCAGGCTTACATAGAGCCTATCCTCAGTGGCTCATGTTTTTTTCTATACCAATGGTTAAGGATGCACATTGCCCGGACCACAGCTTTACAGTTGACATGGTAAGGCAATATTTGGAGAGAAAAAGGTATTTATATCATATATGCTATATAGCAGTGCGAGTAAGTATGCCGTGCGGGCTCTGGCGTATATGTGCATGCGGCACGAGCAGACAATTTTTACCGTGGAGCAGATAGCGCACGGGGCAGGAGTGCCTAGACCATATTTGAGCAAAATCCTCAAGCAGCTGGTGATTGGCAAAATCTT
>JANWWX010000246.1 GCA_025057195.1 Leptospiraceae bacterium
GCCAGCGTCTGCGCTGAGATCAGGAATTTTTGCATCCTTTTGCCATCGACAGAGATCCAGCGCTGATGGACAAGCTCACCGGTGATGCAGATAGCCAACCCCTTTTCCAAAAGCGGAAAATAGAGCTCTGCCGTTTTCCCCCACAGCTCCACGCTGATGAAGCCCACGTGCGAACCTGACTTTTCGGTCTTGCGCCGTGAGGGGAAAGCCAGCGAAAAGCAAATCAACGTCTGGTCCTTGATCGTCTTTTTTTCGACCGCAGAGACGATTCGCCCCGAAAGCAGAACCCAGTTCCACGCCATGCGCGGCCTTTCTTCTGCCACAGTGGGTGTTTTTTCTCCCGCAAGCTCTTTTTCGAGTGTTTTCATTTTTTTTCTCCTTCACAGTGTGTTGAGGGATTTTCCCCCTCTATATATTATATACCCAAAAATCGCGATTTTTTTTTCAGATTTTTTGAATTTTTTTTACTTACCGGGCAAAATTTCGAGCAAGACCGCACTCTGTGCGGGGACATAGCAGACATCGCACAGCACCTCGTCGCGCGGGTAGCGTGCGGTGTGTAGGATTTCCTTCGCTGCAAACCCCCGGATCGGAAAAAGCACGTTTTCTTTGGCTGCATTGAGCAAAAGCAGGTGTCGGTCAAAGCGGATACCGAAGGCATCGTGTGGATGGCTGGGCACTTCGATCGCATGCGGCATGTTGGACTGTAAAAGCTCACGCCGCAGGGCCACCAAGCGCTGGATGAAACCGATGAGATCCCGGTCTTT
>JANWWX010000247.1 GCA_025057195.1 Leptospiraceae bacterium
ATGTACAATTTGTAGGTCATGCAATACACGATCGTAAGATGAATAACCGTCAGTAAGCACACGGCCGCGATAACCTGCTAAATACTCAACCAAGAAGTTGGCATTGCGATGAGCACGGTACATGAAAACCGCAACATCTTTGCCAACCAGCGTCCAAACATAAGATTTTGTGGTATTTGCCCGCCCATCCTCGTTCATCACTTGCACTGTGGTCTCGTCAATGTGCAATACGGGGCTTTTTAGTAAACGTTCGCGTAATAGCTCCATGATGGCAGCGCCATAAAGTCGATGAAAGAGGATAAGGCTATTGGCCATGTTCTTGGCTGAAAACTCCACGCCATAGCGCTGCCAAATCTTTGAAATTCTATGCAACGGAAGCCCGTCGCAAAACTTCGATACCACAATCTGTGCAAAGGCTCCGTTAGCCAACGTGCTATGCGGTAGTGCATAGGGCAACGGTGCCATCACTGCCTTGCTTTTGCATTGCCGGCAAGCGTACTTTTTGCGAATGACACGTTCGATATAAATTGATGGCCGGCCCATCTCCAGCCGCTCCGATTGGTAGTCACCAATTTCCACCAACTTGCCACCACAGCAATTGCAAGTTTTCTCGGACTCGGAAAGTTCGATGATGCGCTCGACACACGGCAGCTTGTCCGACAAACTCTTGCGACCACCAGGCCGGCGTTGGTGCGCGACGACAGTGACCGTTTTTCCTTTTTCGGCTCTGCCTGCTCTATTTCCGGAAAAA
>JANWWX010000248.1 GCA_025057195.1 Leptospiraceae bacterium
AGAGCAGGCAGAACCGGAAAAAGAAAAAACGATCACCGTCGTCGCGCACCAACGCCGGCCTGGTGGTCGCAAGAGTTTGTCGGACAAGCTGCCGCGTGTCGAGCGCATCATCGAACTTTCCGAGTCCGAGAAAACTTGCAATTGCTGTGGTGGCAAGTTGGTGGAAATTGGTGACTACCAATCGGAGCGGCTGCAGATGGGCCGGCTAGCAGTGTATATCGAACGTGCCATTCGCATGAAGTATGCTTGCCGGCAATGCAAAAGCAAGGCAGTGATGGCACCGTTGCCCTATGCACTACCGCATAGCACGTTGGCTAACGGAGCCTTTGCGCAGATTGTGGTATCGAAGTTTTGCGACGGTCTTCCGTTGCATAGAGTTTCAAAGATTTGGCAGCGCTATGGCGTGGAGTTTTCAGCCAAGAACATGGCCAATAGCCTTATCCTTTTTCATCGGCTTTATGGTGCGACAATTATGGGGTTATTGTGTGAGCGTCTGCTAGAGAGCCCTATTTTAAATATTGATGAGACGACGGTGCAGGTGATGAACGAGGAGGGGCGGGCAAATACCACAAAATCTTATGTTTGGACGCTAGTTGGCAAGGATGTTGCGGTTTTCATTTATCGCGTTCATCGGAATGCCAACTTTCTGTTTGAGTATTTGGCAGGTGTACAACCCGGTGAGATAGGTGACACTCAAGCAACCTGCTTTGCGGGAGCTTTGCCATAAAAT
>JANWWX010000249.1 GCA_025057195.1 Leptospiraceae bacterium
GTCAGAGGCAGCAAAAAACGCAAGCACGTGCGCAATGAAGTGCCGTTCGTTGCTGTTCAGGCGCTCCCAGTCGGCAAGGTCTTGCGAAAGGTCGATTTCCTCAGCAGTCCAGAACGACGCCTGGTGTTTTTTGTAGAGCTCCCAAAGCTGGGGATATACGATCGGTAGGACGACAAAGCGCCCTGGATTGGGGTCTAAAACAGGGTTTTTGGTCATACACGCTCCTTTTCAAGCAGGATTGGCGTGGGGCGTGTACGCGCGTACAGGCCACCACGATCTCGCTCCGGGGCCTGAAACGCGTGGTTCCAGTGCGAAAGCCCGTTTTACGGGCGCGGCTTCCGCGGAAAGATCCGACTTACCCCACACGGCTTGATGACAAGGAGTGTGGAGCTCACGGTTGCACCGTCAGTTGGGGATTTGCACCCCATTCCTCCCGGAATGAGACATAATGCGGAAGAGCGATACGAGAGCAAGCGTTTATGTCCCCACCCCACACGGTAAAAACCGAAGCAATAGTTATTCACAAATACAAGTTGGCAAAGAGCCCAAAGGCAGTTCTATGGATACCGCGTGGACAGTTCGCCCGTGCGCCCCCATGCGCCCCCATTCGCCAAAGAAAACCCCATAGCTGTCCATGCCTTGGCTTGCCGTGCCGTTTAGGGCTTACCGATAAAAGGGCATGTATTCCCGCAAAATCTCGGGAATATCCTCCCAAGGGGGTGGTTCG
>JANWWX010000024.1 GCA_025057195.1 Leptospiraceae bacterium
TATCGATGCCGTAGGCCTCGCCATAGCAGGCTGCAGCGCGTACAAAGGCGCCAAAAGCACAGCCGACATCCAGAAACTTAAACGGCAAATTGGGCACAAAGCGGCGGATGGTGGCAAGCCGCGCGTGGTGGACAAAGTTATGGTAATGTTCTTTCTGCCTTTCGTCTTGGTAGCTATAGTGTGCCTTGCCAGTGTAATAGTCCTCATCGTAAAATTGCGCTGGATTTCGGGGCAAAGGGTATTGGCAGAGTGAACCGCACTCAGCGCAGGCATAGACGGAAAAACCGTAGCGCGCGATAAAATACTGGGGCGAAAGCCGGCCTTTTCGACAGACCAGGCAACGCGGGGTTTTATTTTTGCGCATGGAACATGTGGTGTGCGACGATTTCTTCCTCACCTAAAGGCTGGCGCAGGATGAAGCCATATTTTAGCGAGGCGAAAAATGGGCTGAGGAGTGCATAAGCCTCTTTTTTAGAATAAAGCTGTGCGCTACCCCCTTGCAAATCCCCTTTTTCTATCTGCTTTTTCAGATGAGTGTCTTGGTCTGAGCGCAAGGTCAAAAATACACTGCCATGGGGGGTAAGCACACGCCGGATTTCTGCCAAAGCCTCCGGCACCTGGCTCGGATTGAGGTAGTGCAACACACCCCAGGCCAGAACCAAAGCGAAGCAGCCGTCGGCAAAGGGTAGCTCGGGCAAAGCCGCCTGCACCACTGGATAGTCAGATGGCACCAAAGCAAGGGCTTGTGCGGAAAAATCGCAGCCAATGGCAGACGTAAAACCCTGCGCCAAAAGCGGCAGATGGCGGCCTGTGCCACAGCCCAAGTCGAGTGCTGTGCCAAAAACCTTTTGTGGGCAATTTTTACGGACAAAGCGTACCACGTTCTCATCAGGAAATTGCTGCAGGGCCTGTTGGCGGCCATAGTGGCTATCCCAGACCGCGCGGTTTGCTGTTGCCATTGGGGTCTTTTTGCCGCTGCAGTATGTAAAGTCGCGTGTATTTGGTGAAGGTGGCGACGGCAGAATAATAGGTCAGGATCCAGCCAGCGCTGCCATCCAAAAAAGCCAATTCAAAAAAAAGTTTGCGCACCACTACCCACAGCGAACGGGCAAAAGCACCCACTAGCGTGGTGCGCCGGCCGCGTGCCTGGAGGGCTTTTGCCCCCAGCTCTGAATAGGTGCGGATGGTTTTGAGGTGGTCGTCCAGCGTGCGGAAAGAATAATGCAGCAGATCCCCTTTAAGCCAGCCAGTTTTTTCTTTAGGGATACGGATAATTTCGTGCACCAATTCTCCCTCCCATGCTGCTTTGGTGCGGTCATAAAGGCGCACCCTTGCATCAGGATACCAACCAGAGTGGCGGATAAAACGGTAAAGATACCAGGTCAGCCGGTTGAAGGCAAAGCCCCACTTGTCGGTGCCGTGTGTTTTGAGTTCGAGAATCGATTGGCGGAGCTCGGCGCTGAGCCGTTCATCACAGTCGAGGTTGAGGATCCAGTCGTGGCGGGCTTTGCGCGCCGCGAAGTTTTTCTGCGCAACATAATTGTCAAACTTGCGGTAAAAAATCCTTTTTGTGTATTTTTTGGCGATTGCCACAGTGCGGTCGGTGGAATAGCTATCGACATAGACAATTTCGTCAGCCACCCCTTGCAATGATTCAAGGCAATCGGCAATGTTGTGCTCCTCGTTATAGCCTATAACGCAGGCAGAAATTTTCATCAAAGGCTGGTCAGGTATGGCATTGGGTTGATTGGTCGCTCGAGGATACGGACTTCGTAGTGCAGATGGGGACCGGTGGCACGCCCGGTCGCGCCGACCCTGCCGATGAGCTGCCCTTTCTTGACAAATTGCCCACAGGTGGCATGGAGGCTGCTCAAGTGGCCATAAAGGGTCTCAAAACCATAGCGATGGGCGATCTTGAGTGAAAGGCCATAGCCCCCACTGTAGCCACAGCTGACAATGCGGCCGTCTGCTGCCGCATAAATCGGTGTCCCGATAGGGCTGGCCAAATCGACACCTGTGTGGAAATCCCGGCCATAGCCAAAAGGCGAAATGCGCCCACCAAAAAACGAGGTAAAATGGCCACCGGCCAAGGGCCAAAAGTAAGGCAGTGCCTGTTCAACCCCAATGCGTTCTTTGAGCAACTGGTGTAATATTGTGGTGGCTTGCGCGGTCTGGCGCAGCTCCAGCCGCAGTTTTCGGTAGTGGCTGACTTCGGGATAAAAATAAAAACCTTCCTCCTCGAGTTTGCCCTCCGCCATTTTGACCGTGGTCTCAAAATTCAAGAATTTGATCCGCCGGTTTGCCTGGTAGCTGAGCATGCGGGCGAGTTCCTCGCCTTCGCTATCGAGCATCGCAATCGCCATCTGCTGCAGCTCACGGGGATCGGTGAAAAGCGATTCCGCGTTTTCCGTGAGGTTGGCCTGCCGGAAAAGGCGCATGAGCTCTTTACGCAAAAGCTCTTGCTGCAGCGACATCTCGTGGTATTTGCGCAAGTAGAGTTCGCGCTCGCGCAAATATGCTCGGTCGCGGTCCTGCAAAGTGTCAGCCTCAGTTTGGATCCGGCTCTGTAGGTTGGTAGCCAGGATTGACGCCAGCACGACAAAGACAACAGTAAAAATGGCCAGCACGATCACGTAGTTGGAAAGCTGCAGGTTGATGATCGCCTTGTCGTTGTGCGGGATGACCAAGAACGTGACGCGCTCGTTGCCCTTGTCGCGTAACTTTTTTTGCCACTGCGCGGCCTTTTGTGCGATGCGCTTTTTGATGCTCAAAGGCGCTCCCCGATGATCGGCCCGCCGGTTGGCTCGAGCATCTGCTCTTTATTGAGGATCAGCGCGTCACGGCTATCCGCCGGCAGTGGCAACCCACCGTCCAGATAGATGGCACCTTTGGGGCATGCCTCTTCGCACAGCCCGCAGTAGATACAGCGCAGCAAATCGACTTGGAAAACCTTGGCGTATTTGTCTTCGGGATGCAGGTACTGGCGTTCTGGTGGCACCTCGGCCGCAACGATATGGATGGCATCGGCTGGACACACCCACTGGCAACAATAGCACGCGGTGCAGCGCTCCTGCCCTTTTTCGTTGCGCTTGAGCCGGTGTAACCCCCGGAAACGGGAGGACAGCGGCTTTTTTTGCTCGGGGTATTGCACTGTCACCATCCGGCGCAAGAAGGCCGATTTGATAAAGTGCTTCAGTGTTACCCATAGCCCTGCTGTGATCGACATGAAATAGAACTTTTCATACCAGCGAAACGCATATTTTTTGTTGACTTGGATCGTTGCCATTATGCCACCCCCACTGGCTCCAACGCCGGGATGCTCTGCCAGATTTCCCCCGACGAGCGCAAGCCTTGGACTGGCCGGAGCAAAACGGTAGTTTCTTTGAAATTGCCTTCTTTGTCGCAAAAGCGCCCCGACTTTTCGACAAAGCTCTGGATCGGGATTGCAAGCAACGCCTTATCCGCGGCACTGTCGGCATGGGTGGTCAAAAGCACGGTTTTAGGCCAGGCATTGTGCGTATCGAGCGCTTGGTAAAGCTCGGTTTGCTCCACACTTGTGGGAATTTTAAGCCCTTTGACGTGGGCATAGATTTTCCCCGTCTGGTATGCATAAGGCGGGGAGAGCTCGCCGACCACCAGGATCAGCTCGGCCTGGCCGAGTTCTTTTTCCAAAGCGGTAAAATCCGCAAAGTCGGTCGCATTTTTCTGGCGTAGGTAGGCGGCATTGGGGCGTAGGTCTTTGCTGAGCAAGAAATCCCACTGCGCATTACCGCTATAAAAAGCCTGCGCATTGCTGCGGAAATCCCATTGCACCGTCTTTCCTGCATCGCGCAGCTTGCCTACCAGCTCTGCGAGGGCATCGACATCGGTACAGCTTTCGCTACCACCGCCCAAAACCGCAATCCGCTTCGCCTGCGCAAGGAGCTCTGCCAACTGCGCCAACGCCTCTTGGGATCGGATTTTCGTCCCGCTGCGGCGATACGCATAAAGCCGATTTTGGCTGAAATCGTGCGTCGAGAAGCGGCCATAATCGCAAATAAAATAACCGTCGCGCTCGGGATGCTGCGGTGGCATGTAGCGATAAATGGCGTTATTTTTAAGATTGGCTGTGACCCGGCATAGTGTGGCGCAGCCATGGCAGTGGCTTTCTTTGGATTCGTACCACCACACGCGCGAGCGGAAGAGCGTGCTTTCGTTGAGCAATGCCCCTACCGGGCAAATATCGGCCAAAGCACCCTGGTAGTTATGGTTGAGGTATGGCGACTTTTCTTTTTCGGTTTCGGGCGGGACATAGGCGATGATCGTATCATTGCCGCGCGAAAGCATCTCGAGGTCGTTGACGCCGACAATTTCCCGGTCAAAGCGCACGCAGCGATAGCACAAGATGCAGCGGTTGTGGTTGATATAAAGATTGGTGCCAATCTTTTCCTGCGGTATGTTACGTTTTTCTTCTTTGTAACGGGTAGTTTCGTGGCCAAGCTTAAAAGAATAGTCCTGCAGTCGGCATTCGCCTGCCTTGTCGCAGACCGGGCAGTCGAGCGGATGGTTGATGAGCAAAAATTCCATCACTCCCTCACGCGCCTTGACAATCTTTTCGCCGAACGCGTTGATTTTCATGCCATCTTTGATGGGGGTATTGCACGCCGCCTGGAACTTGGGCACTCCCTCAATTTCGATGAGGCAGATGCGGCACATGCCGACGACCGACAGTTTGGGATGGTAGCAAAAGTGGGGGATTTCCACCCCTTTTTCTTTTAAGGCATCGATGAGGTTTTTCTTCTCATCGACTTCGTATTCGACCCCATCGACCCAAATCTTGGCCATGGCACCAATTTTGACTGCTATTCTGTTTGACAACTGCTTATCAAGGCTATCCATGACATATGAGTAGTATAGTTATTCTGGCACTTTTTGTGCTTTTCCTGCGCATGTTCCGCGTGGTGCCGATGCGCGTTTTGGCGGTCAAAGAACGGCTCGGCAAGTTCAAGGGCGTACTCAAGCCAGGTTTCCACTTTCTCGTGCCGTTCATCGACCGCATCGCCTACATGCACGATTCGCGCGAGCAGGTGATCGACATCCCCAAACAGCGCTGCATCACCCGCGACAACGTGGAAGTCGATGTCGATGGCGTGGTCTATCTCAAGGTGGTCGATGCCTACAAGGCAAGCTATGGCATCAGCGATTATGTTGCGGCGGTCATTTCGTTGGCGCAGACGACGATGCGCTCCGAAATCGGCAAGCTCAACCTAGACGACACCTTCCGCGAGCGCGAAAAGATCAACGATAAAATTGTGCAGGAAATCGATAAGGCCTCTGAACCATGGGGCATCAAATTTATCCGCTACGAAATCCGTACCATTGAGCCTTCAGCCAACATGCTCAACACCATGGAAAAGCAGATGGAGGCGGAGCGGCAAAAACGGGCCGAAATCACCCTGGCGCAAGGGGAAAAGCAGGCACGGATCAACGTATCTGAAGGACAAAAGCAGGCGGCGATCAACCTCTCCGAGGGAGAAAAGCAGCGCCGCATCAACGAAGCCGAAGGCCGCAGCACTGAAATCCGGCTCATTGCCGAGGCCACTGCGCGCGGGTTGCGCCGCATCGCGGAGGCGATCAGCAAACCAGGAGGGGCCGCTGCCGTGAAGATGCGGATTGTCGAGCAATTTCTAGAGGAATTCGGTAAAGTGCTAGCACAAGCCAAAGTGTCGGTGGTGCCTACCCGCATCGCAGAACTGCAAGCCTATTTCCAGGGATTGAGCACTTTGGTACCAACTGGGGCCACACCCCCACCAGCGGAAAACATTAACCCACAACAGAATATACAGCAAGGTAAAGGGAGGAATAAATGAACCTGTTTGATATCGCCGTCTGGGTCAGTCTTTTAGCCTATTTCCTCTATAAGCTTGTGCGCTCGGTACGGATCATCCCACCGCGTGTTGCTGCGATCGTCGAACGCCTCGGCAAGTACCACAAGACGCTGCTTTCCGGCTTCCACGTGGTCATCCCCTTCATCGACAAAATCACCTTCATCCAGGACCTCAAGGAAGAGGCGATCCCCGTGCCACCACAAGATTGTTTCACGCACGACAATGTGCGCGTCGAGGTCGATGGCATCATCTACATGATGGTTACCGATCCGGTCCTGGCAAGCTACGGCGTCACCGACTACCGGCAGGCTTCGATCCAACTCGCACAGACAACCATCCGTTCGGTGATGGGTACTCTGGACCTCGACCGCACCTTTGAAGAGCGCGAAATGATCAACCACAAGGTGGTGGGAGTGCTCGCCGAAGTCGGCCAGACCTGGGGGATCCAAGTGCTGCGTTATGAGATTAAAAACATCGTGCCGCCGGTTTCGGTGAAAAATGCGATGGAACGGCAGATGACAGCCGAACGCGAACGGCGCGCGCTCATTGCTCGCTCCGAAGGCGAAATGCAGGCCAATATCAACAACTCTGAGGGACTCAAGGCCGAGATGATCAACAAGTCCGAAGGCGAAAAGCAACGCCGCATCAACGAAGCAGAGGGACGCGCGCGCGAAATCGAAGCACTGGCCGAGGCGACTGCCCATGCCATCGAAACCGTGGCTGAAGCAGTGCGTGCTCCGGGTGGCAGCCAGGCCATGGCGCTGCGACTCACTGAATCCTATCTAAATAAGCTTACAGGTGTGGCACGCTCCGATGCAACGGTCATCTTGCCAACAGACTTGACACGCCTGGACGAGCAGCTGGCAGCGTTGGGTTTGCGCACCAACAAGGCTGAATAGCCCAACATGTAACCGGTAAGAAAGGAGGTTCAACCCAGGGGCATGAAAGGGGAAATTATTTCAAAGAGGAATTTTTCCCATCGCATAGCGGGAGGCTTGCTTTTAGCTTGCCTGCACTTTTTTGCCTGCAGCCAGCCTGCTGATGAGACAGGCAAAAAGAAAGGTGGCATCTGTATCCATGCGGTAGTGGCTACACCCAAGGCAAGTAACTGTGGCCCGTGCACCGGCGGTTCCCCCACTTGTGACATAAAATATTACACGTACTGCAGCAACGAGAACCGTGCCGAAGACTGCACCGAATATGATGCGAGTTGCAACGCCACAATGGATTTCAAAGCGGATTACAACGACACTATTGCCTACTATGATGACAAAAGCTGTGAGACAGAAGGCTACACCATAACTTGTCCCAACCCGCGCTACAAGGCTGCTGCGCCAGAGCACTGCCCTCCGTACTGAATTGAAAAGCCTGGCCACGCTACTTCGCAAAACAGCCGGCTTGCGTGGCTGGCAGCTCAGCCAGCTGACTCGGCGCTCACAAGAAGCCTATTGGGTGATGGGTAAAGCGGAGACCGTGCGCTGCAACACCGTGCATAACTATAAACTCCTCGTGCAGACTCCGGTGGATGCCATGACAATGGGGGAAAGCAGCACATGCTTCCAGAGTTGGTCTGCGCCACTGCGCACGTTGGTCGAGGAGAGCATCGAACGGGCAAAGCTGGTGCGCAATCCCTGTTATGATTTTTGCGCCCCTTGGCAAAAGACCGAAGATGACAGCCGGATTTTGGATCCGCAGGTGTGGGATGCAACGCTGGATAGCGTCTTGCACTACGGCGAAGATTTGCACGAATTTTGCCGCAAAGAACTTTCGGGTTTCACGCTCAACAGCCTCGAACTTTTTTTCGAGGATTTTTCTTATACCATTACCAACCATCGCGGGCTTGATCTTGCTGCCGACTCCACACGTGTTGTGGCAGACTACGCACTCACGGCTCCGGACGACCAGCACGAGGTGGTGGTGTTGCAAAAGCGCCGTTTTTTGGAAGATCTCAAACTGAAAGAGCAACTTGCTGCCGATGCGCAGGTTTTGTCCGCACTCGAACGGGCTGAACTTCCCCCGACAGGAGAATTCCCGGTTGTACTGGCAGAAGAGGCACTCGATACACTGTTTGATTTTTTTCTGGCGCAACTCGATGGCCATGCTCTCTTTAATCAGTATTCTATTTTCAAAAAAGGAGATTCCGTTTTACCCGAAGCCATTGAGGAGTGGGATATCAGCTCGACACCGTTCCTCCGCGGCGGCATGCGCTCTTATACCTTCGACGAACTGGGCTTCCCGATGCGAAAAGTAACATTGGTGAGAAAAAACCAAGTCGAAAATTTTTTGATCGATGGGCGCCACGCTGGCTTGCTGCAGCAACCACACACCAGCGCCCTGGCCAACGTGGAAGTCAGTTGTGGCGACGTGCCGTACCAAGATTTTCTCGAGGATGGTGTGCTTGAGCTGCTCAAATTTTCCACGTTCCGGCCTAACCCGGTTTCGGGGGCATTTTCCGGGGAAATCCGTTTTGGTTACTTTCACCGCCATGGCAAAAAGATCCCTGTCCGCGGTGGTTCGGTTTCGGGAACGACGCTGGCAGCGTTCACCCGTGCCCGCAAGGCAGCAGAACGTGTGCAACGCGCCCGCTACTATGGACCCAAGGGCATTTTTTTCACTGCGCTGACAGTGGCAGGCCAGTAGGTTGAATAAAAAGCTGATGTTGGGTGATTCTGCTATACTGCGAATTTCTCTTGCCGTAGCAGCGTGAAATCATAACTTCAATCATGCGCATCGCGGTCATTGGTGCCGGCTCGTTTGGCACGGCATTGGCCAAAGTCACAGCGGAAAATGGGCATGACGTCCTGCTGTGGAGCCATTCGCAAGACACCGCCGAGACAATCCGGCAAAACCGCGAGAATAGCATCTACCTCAAAGGCATCCCACTGCCAGAAAATATTGGGGTCACGACGGACTTTGGCGAAGCCATCGCCCATGCCGAGCTTTTGATCAGCGCGACACCGACACAAGTGATTCGCGAGGTCTATACTACTGATAACCGCGCGCAGAAAATTTCTGTACCGGTGGTTGTCGCATCCAAGGGCATTGAGAAGAAAACCCATCTTTTGGTGTGCGACATCTTCCAAGAACTTTTTGGTGAACAAAAAAAATCTTTGCTGTTTTTCCTCAGCGGTCCATCGTTCGCCCGCGAAATGGCGCTGCGTTTGCCGACAGCCATCACGATTGCTGGCTACGACACTGAGCGCTTGCCGGAAATCCAAAAAATTTTCCACAACGAGTATTTCCGTGCCTATGCCACAACCGATGTGGTGGGTGTCGAGCTCGGTGGGGCGCTCAAGAATGTGCTCGCGATCGCAACCGGTATTTCCGACGGATTGGGGCTCGGCAATAATGCCCGCGCAGCGCTCATCACACGGGGGCTTGCAGAAATGGCACGGCTGGGCGAAAGGCTTGGCGCGCGGCCCATCACCTTCATGGGGCTTGCCGGTATGGGTGACCTGGTGCTCACCTGCACCGGCGAGCTCTCGCGCAACCGCAGTGTGGGTTTGAAATTAGCACAGGGCAAATCGCTGGCTGAAATCCAAAGCGAGATGCGCATGGTCGCCGAAGGTGTCCCCACCACCGAAAGTGCCTATGAACTTGCCGAGCGGCTGGGTGTGGAGATCCCCATCACAACAGCGGTCTACCGCATACTTTACCAAGGCATGCCACCGCAGGAGGCAATCCGAACCCTGATGGCACGCTCGCTCAAGTTTGAATAACTATTGCTCCCACCCCGCACGCCACAGCGCAAGGCCAGCAAAGCCATACTGGTGCACTGCAGTTTGAAAATGCCGGTAGAGCGTGTCGGCTGGATAAAACGCATTTTCGCTGGTCTTGCGGCGGCAGCCATCGCTGAGTTCTTCTTTTGCCAGGATTTTTTCAAATTGTGTGCGCGAAATGGCACGGGTGCGGCTGCCCTGGAAGTGGTAGCCATAAAGCGGGGCGGCGAGCCACACTTTCTCCCGTGGCAACGGCTGCAGCCGCTTTAGGTTTTCGTCCAACCAGGAAATTGTGCTCACACAGCCCGGCGCGCTGCCCGGCCGGTGCAGGTCGTAAAGCATCACGATGATGCCGTCGGCGGCATTGGCCAAGCGGCCGTGGTCGTGGAAGCCGTGCCACGCCTCCGGCATGCCAACCGGGGCAAAAACCGGGACAAAAATGCGGATTGCCGGGGAAAGTTCGCTGCGTATTTTATGGATAAATGCCACAAAATCGCCTGCCAGGCGCGGTGGTAGGTATTCCCAATCCAGGTGGAACGCGCTGGTGGCGGGAAGTTTTACCAAAATGCCACGTAGCGCCGCCACAGTATTTTGCCATTTTGCAGGGTCTTGCAAAAGCCGGACTCCTGCCGCCACCGAGCGGATGCTGAAAAGCAGGTGGTGTTCTTTGTCGGCGCGCTGCCGCATGCGCAATGCCAACTCAGCAAGTTGTGGCAACTGGATAGTGCCGTCTGCACTGATGCTGCCCGCCTGCCAGGCGATTGCCGATATCACTTGCCCGTGGGGAGTAAAG
>JANWWX010000250.1 GCA_025057195.1 Leptospiraceae bacterium
GCTCACCGTGCCGCGCAACCAGTCGCTGACGATGACCATCACCCGGGAGGGCTGTGCGCCGCAGACGGCGTCCATGGTGCCGGTGCTGGCGGGGGCGGGCGTGATCCTCGGCGGGCTGATCGACTACGGGACGGGCGCTGTGTACGACCTGCAGCCCAACCCGTTGACGGTCACCCTGATCTGCCGCGACACCTTGAGCGCCCGATGATGGGCCGTGCCCCGCCTGGGGGTGGTCCGGCCCGTCGAAGATGAGGGCCCCAAGGGCCCACTCCGCGTGGCTTGGTTCTGTCCTTGCGCGCTCCTGTTATAAGACGCCGTGACCGCGCGCCCTTAGCTCAGCCGGATAGAGCGGCAGCCTTCTAAGCTGCGGGTCGGGGGTTCGAATCCCTCAGGGCGCGCCACCCCCGCCGGTCCCGCGCGTCGGCGCGAGCGCAAGGGCGGCGGCGATGCGGTGCTCCGGGCACGATCGCGCCCGTTTTCGCCTTCCGGTCCGGGACGGGCGATGCGACCGTCGCCTCACCGAGGAGATTCGGCTGCCCGATCCGATCCGCGATGCCGTGTCCGGCCCTGATGCCTTCAAGCGTCTCGCCGCGCGGCTGATCGGCGGCGGACGTGGCGATGATGCGGCCCTCGATGTCCCGGCCCTGTGCAAGGAGGCTGCGGCGGTCACCGCCTTCCTAGACGATCTCGCCCTCGGCTCCCGGTGGCGGGACCTGGAGGCCGACCC
>JANWWX010000251.1 GCA_025057195.1 Leptospiraceae bacterium
TCTCCGAAAACTGCCCCGAATGGGCAATCACCGACTGGGCAACCCTCTGCCTGCGGGCAATTACCGTGCCCATCTACCCCACCCTCACCCCCGCGCAGGTACTGGAAATCCTTAGCGACGCGGAACCCAAAGTGCTGGTAGTCAGCGACAAAAAGCAACTGCGCAAGGCGTGCGAGGCAGTGGAAGGCACCGCGCTCAACCTCCAGATGATTGTGATTGACCCCAAAGATGTCGCCGACACCCCCACCTTCGAGCAGATGCTCAACCAGCACGGCGCGCTCACCGAAAGCGACCTGCACGCCCGCGTGCAAGCCAGCCAACCCGACGACATCATCACCTTCATCTACACTTCGGGCACCACGGGCGAACCCAAAGGTGTGATGCTCACGCACCATAACCTCATCAGCAACATCGAAGCGTGTATCGAGATCATCCAGCCACAGCCCGACGACCTGTTCCTCTCGTTCCTGCCGCTTTCGCATGTGTTCGAGCGTATGGCGGGGCACTTCCTGCCCATCTACTTGGGGCTGACCATCGCCTACGCCGAAAGCCTGTTCACCCTCGCCAACGATATGCAGGAGGTCAAACCCACGCTGATGCTCGGCGTGCCGCGCTTCTACACCTCCGTGATGGACCGAATCCTCGCCTCCGTGCGCCAGATGCCCCCCCTGCGCCAGAAACTGTTTTATCGGATGCTGGAAGTGGGCAAA
>JANWWX010000252.1:0-267 GCA_025057195.1 Leptospiraceae bacterium
GTTTTACGATCATCACTGCATAAAGGCCACATTGTGGGCAAACTCGCACATGCTAGCAATTTCTTGTGCTGGTGCACTAAGCATTGGTGTATAAATAAAGCTACGCCGGTAAGTGCCAAGCATTGTTTTTTGGTGGAAAACTTCACAATATAGGGAATCCACAGCTTGCAGCAGATACACCAATCCGATTGCTGTGCTGTTATTCTAAAGACGACATTCCGTATTCTATCGCTTTGCGTTAGTTGCTGTGGTGGTGGATGGAGGTTT
>JANWWX010000252.1:277-696 GCA_025057195.1 Leptospiraceae bacterium
ACCATAAAAATTCGGTGTAAATATACCCCTCTGTGCCCCACATTTGTGGCTTAAAGGGCTTTTACATAGAACTCTGTGCTTGTGTGGCTCTATGTTTTACACCTGCTTGTGATTATCTGCGCGGTATCAACACTCAAGATTGACGCACTATGCGCGATGCTGGCACGGTCATTTGTGCGGATATTGCTGATCACGCGCAACCAGCAGCTTGCCGACCACTGCCGACGCGCCTTACCGAAAGGTTTTAACCTACAAAAAACCCGAAATCCCAGATTCCACGGGGAAATCACACACAACATCTTGCTTTTTGATTCTGCATATTTATTAGAACAATCTGACACTGCACTACGTGCCGCCGCTGAGCGCTATGGTGCGACCCAGGGTGCGGTTGCGATTGGGATCCTATTGGATGAGGAGCA
>JANWWX010000253.1 GCA_025057195.1 Leptospiraceae bacterium
CATCCGTCCTGCTACATAATGATAACGAAAGCTGGGTCGGTTCATCCCCACGTGTGTGGGGAATAGCGTTGATCTTTTTGTATCTCATTTTTGCCTCCGGTTCATCCCCACGTGTGTGGGGAATAGAAACTGAGAAAGCGTATCTCGTGAAAGTCGGTCGGTTCATCCCCACGTGTGTGGGGAATAGTCGTCGGTACGCTAAAAGCCGTTTGGGGTAAGCGGTTCATCCCCACGTGTGTGGGGAATAGATCGATTGCCTTACTCGCAGCGGCGACATGTACGGTTCATCCCCACGTGTGTGGGGAATAGCAAGGCATATAACAAACGAGAAACTCGTCCGCCGGTTCATCCCCACGTGTGTGGGGAATAGCTCGACCAAAACTGTTTGGCTTCTGCGATTGACGGTTCATCCCCACGTGTGTGGGGAATAGTAGATGCGTACGAGAACCCCGCAACAGGTACACGGTTCATCCCCACGTGTGTGGGGAATAGCAGACATGCGCGCGTGATGCTGCGTAAGTTGGGCGGTTCATCCCCACGTGTGTGGGGAATAGAGCTATGCCTGCACGCAGCTCGCGTCTCTCATCGGTTCATCCCCACGTGTGTGGGGAATAGATCGCCAATCGTGTTGCCGAAAGCCGTTATATCGGTTCATCCCCACGTGTGTGGGGAATAGTTCCGTGCCGATGA
>JANWWX010000254.1:0-382 GCA_025057195.1 Leptospiraceae bacterium
GTGGGACCCTGTGGCGGGGTATCTGATAGAAAAACTCTTCTTCTGGCACTGGCGCGAGGGCGAAAAACCCCCTTGGCAGGATATCCCCGAGGATTTGCGGGAATATATACCTTTTGCGGGTTAGCCGGCAACTGCGTGACAGGCAAGGCGTGGGTAGCTAATTGGGTTTTCTGTAGCAGTGCTGGGTAAATACCAGCGGCATGCATAATACCACTTTTTGCACCCTCTAGACCCTGTTTTTCTAAATCAACTTTGGTTGGGTGCCTACTTGTATCGCAGCCACTTTCCGTATTTACAAGCTGGTCATGTGGGATCGAGTGGTCAGAAAAGCATGAAGGCAAATTAAGGAACTTCTGCAGAGGGGGTAAGATGCATCGCTGGT
>JANWWX010000254.1:392-690 GCA_025057195.1 Leptospiraceae bacterium
CTGCCCTGGTCGGCTCCGGTGGTCTGAGAAGGTGTGTAAAGGAATATTGCAGGGCGTAGTGTAGAAGGTGGTCGCTATGAATCGCTGGTTGCTCGTTTTGTTTTCAGTTGTCCTACCAAGCGTAGTTTTTCCGGAATTCTCTGACGAAGCAGAATCTTACGAAGACAGTGGAGCAACAGAGGAAAGCAATCCCGAAGCTGATGGAGAAGATGCAGAAGGGGAAAACAGGGTAGAGGAAATTGTCCCCTCACAAAGAGACAAAGATTGGTTGGCTGACAAAAAAACGATCATGCAAATA
>JANWWX010000255.1 GCA_025057195.1 Leptospiraceae bacterium
GTAAAAACTGATTCCCCCATTCGTGCGCTAACGTGACTAATCGAACCAGTCGTTTTGGAAAAAATGGACAAACACAGCGGGTGCCAAATCCAATTGGTGGGTTACCATCCAAAGGCAAAATCTTGTTTTCTACGCCTCGCGTTCTTGGCGTGGTGGTGCTGGTGGTTTTGCGGGGGGAAAATCGTAAAAATTCGGTGTAAATATACCCCTTAGTGCCCCACATTTTGACTTCATGGAGTAATTGTGCTGCGGATTTTTTGCCGTGACGGCGGGTTCCGGCGCAGATTGCGCAGATAAAATGCTAAATGGCCATGACAAAACTGGGTGTTGACGGCAAAGACTCTCCGCCGGCATGGGCAGTGAGATACTGGTTTTGCGTTTTTGTCCATAAGCCCCTATAATAGGGACACCGCTGGGTTTTTTACATAAAGTCTATATTCCTGGGTCCTTTGTGATTTTGTGGTGTCTAAACAACTATTGCTTGGCTGCTTACCGGTGTTGGCTTGACAGCTGCGCTAAAAAACTTGTGCACCCGCATGCCGTGGCGCAAGCAATCGATCCTCTCTGCCGAACAATTCACTAAAGCAGATCTCGAAGAGATTCTAGAGTTATCGCAAAGACTGGAAAGTGAATTGCAAAGACGGCGCAACCTGAAACTGCTCGACGATTATATCTTAGCCACCCTTTTTT
>JANWWX010000256.1 GCA_025057195.1 Leptospiraceae bacterium
GAGGGCGAAGTTCCCCCTTGGCAGGATATTCCCGAGGATTTAAGGGAGCACATGCCTTTTTTGGGATGCGCTAAACTGCCTGCAATCTGAGAGTTGGAGCATATTTTCTGCGGTGCTGCTTGGGGTGATACCAAGCATTCGGCATAAAACTATCCCTCACCATCTGTGCCCCAGTGGTTTTTGACTAACTATTACAGGGGCACTGACAGAGGAACACTCCAGAGGGCTTTCAAACCTCTGTGGGTTCGATGTAACGGGCATAACCCAGCGCGGCGGGTGGATGGCAGGATGCGTTTCAATACCTCTATGGGTTCGATGTAACCTGCTCGACCGAATGCAGATGCTATCAGCTACACGTTCGTTTCAATACCTCTATGGGTTCGATGTAACCCCTTTGACGTTTACCTTCACTCTCAGGTCGGAAGTTGTTTCAATACCTCTATGGGTTCGATGTAACCCAAGGCAACCGACCAAAGAGTGAAGAGAAAGTCTAAAAAGGTTTCAATACCTCTATGGGTTCGATGTAACTTTGCTTTCAGCCCAGGAAGAGACCGGAACGTTGTTTGCGTTTCAATACCTCTATGGGTTCGATGTAACGACCCCAAAGGGAAAAGCGCCCTAATACGGGTTAGAGATGTTTCAATACCTCTATGGGTTCGATGTAACCA
>JANWWX010000257.1 GCA_025057195.1 Leptospiraceae bacterium
CCACTGCGCATTTGTCACTCGCATCAACAACGAAACCGACGAACTCGCGGTGAATTTTAACCTTAATGACAAGAGTTTCATTGAGCCCCGCGACGCGCAACAGCTACAGCGCTTGGTCTTGCAGACATTGGAGCAGGGAGTGCGCATCGAAATTAAGAAAAAACCAGAGCGTATACTGCCAGACAATTTGGTCTTAACACAATAAAGCCCGCTTTGTAACGGCTACCTGCAAACAGCCGAGTTAAGTTTGTTTCGGAAAGCCACAGGCAAATAGAACGCAGGGGTAACCACCCCACGATTTGGTTTAGACCACCATAGTCGCAACGACTGACCCTCATCGGGAAATCCAGAATTCCTATTTTCTACTCTTTTGCGCCATTTGTTTGGCGGTGTTGGTTGGTTACGTTACCGTGGCGGTAACAATAGGATTGACTGGAACGCTTCTTTCCGATAATTATTCCATAAGCATGCGCACAGCATTCGGCACCGTTTTCCTGTGCACGCTATTTTTGCAGGAGGTCTCTGCCGACCGTGTGTGTGGACCCGCCACCGTCTCCGCGCCATCAGGGGGGATTGCCCAGGACCAGATTGAAAGTGGAGTGTGCGACCAAATCAACAGCAAATTCCAGATTGCCAATTTT
>JANWWX010000258.1 GCA_025057195.1 Leptospiraceae bacterium
TCTTCGACTTTTCTTGCAGGCCCTCCATTGCGTAATTTGCCGCGATAAACCGCCGAATCCAGAAATAAAAATACTGGCGTTTGATACCAAATTGCCGCGTTGCCTGTTCGACCGATTTGCCGCTCTCGATGCTGGCCAGTACTCGCATCAGCGACATCGCTCGCGCCCGCAGCCGTGGCTCACATTTGACGTAACGAAAATTCTGCTTTATGCGCCGGTGGATTTCTGAGTAATCGTACATTTGCCCCCCCTTGAGGTTGATTTTTTTATGCTAAAACCGCTTAAGGGCGGGCACTTATTTCAGCAACCCAAGTGTAACATATGTCCCCGGATTGGATATTGAAAAGCAAGAGAAATCTCACCACGACTGCCATCAGCAGGCCAGTCCTCGAAAAGCTGAAGGAGTTTTGTGAGGTACACGGCATCAAGATGTATGCCTTCATTGACCGAGCAGTGCTTTCGGCAATTGCCGAGGCAGAAGGTCAGGCAAAAGAGCGCCCAGCTGCAGCTAGGAAGTAAGCAACTTCTTCCCCCACCTACCTGGGCTGACGAAACTGGTTTCAATACCTCTATGGGTTCGATGTAACTAAAGAGGTAGGAAAGGCCTATGGAACTCCAACACATGTTTCAATACC
>JANWWX010000259.1:0-366 GCA_025057195.1 Leptospiraceae bacterium
TTGACCACAATTATTGGCTCTGACTTTAGTTCAACCATGGCGCCGCATGAGATTGTCAGCGATTGCGTCAAGCTTTTGCCAAGATGGTTCCATCAGTAACAAACCATTCGTTGATTAAAGAGCTTGTAAACTGTCCATGTGACAGCCAAAGTTACCCGGAGTGGTATCGAAAGCGTTATTTAGTAAAGTAGAAAAAATTTTTTATGCTGGAAGAGTGGAGCATAAGAACTGGTTAATAGGTGCGGTCCATGCAGTGGAGGTAAATATCCAATCTTTTTATTCTATTTAGAAAGCCAAAAGCCCAGACACACCAATCCAGTTGCTATGTTGCATCCCGAAGCAAAATTTTGTTTGCTATTGTTTTGC
>JANWWX010000259.1:376-628 GCA_025057195.1 Leptospiraceae bacterium
GGTAAACATTTGTTTATATTTGGGGTTGTGTTAAGTTTAAACCTAGTAGGTATCACTGTGTTGCAAAGTTTTATGTAAACGCCATGAAAGGTAACCACCCAAGCAAAGGTATAAAAACACGGAACCTCATAAGGTGAGAGTGCTATGTAAAAAGCACCTTTGCCACAACCAGCCAAAAAATTTTTCTAAAAAACTGAAAAAATTCCGCGATTTTTGGAGGGGCTATGAACGAAAAACGCAAAACCAGTATCT
>JANWWX010000025.1 GCA_025057195.1 Leptospiraceae bacterium
AAAATCAAACGCAAGGCCAAAGTCGAGCTGCGCGGAGGCATTTTAGAAATCTACTGGTCGGAAAAAGATAACCACGTCTATATGACAGGTCCGTGCAAGGACGTCTTTGAAGGCCAGACCATGCTGATTTAGCCTTGGATTTAGTTCCAGTCCGCCGCGCGCTGCTTTCGGTCTCTGATAAATCGGGGCTGAAAGGGCTGGCAGAAGAGCTCTGTAAGTGGGGAGTATCGCTCTGCTCCACGGGTGGCACACTGCGCTTTTTGCGTGAGCATGGCTTTGCAGTGGAGGCAGTTGAAGAGGTTACCGGTTTTCCCGAAATGCTCGACGGTCGGGTCAAGACGCTGCATCCCAAAATCCATGGTGGCATCCTGGCGCGCCGCGAAAGCGCAGAGCACCTTAGCGCGCTCGAGAAGCACGCCATCCCCCTTTGGGATTTGGTGGTGGTGAACCTTTATCCTTTTGAACAAGTGAGCAAAAGCGGAGCAGATTTCGCAACTACCATTGAAAACATTGATATTGGTGGGCCTGCAATGATCCGCTCTGCGGCCAAAAACGCCGAAAGTGTGGCTGTGCTGGTGGATCCAACGCAGTATCCCGAGTTCATCGCTGAGCTGCAAAAACATTCTGGTGCCACAAGCCGCACGCTGCGCGAAAAATGGCGTTTAGCCGCTTTCCGCCGCACTGCTGAATACGATGCGGCGATCGCGCAGTGGCTTTCGGAAAAGCAAAGCTCCCCCATTTTTTACATCGCACTGGAGCAAAAACAGAAACTGCGCTATGGGGAAAACCCACACCAAGAAGCCGGTTATTTTGCACCGCGCGATAAAAAACCTTCTTGGCAGCAGCTTTCAGGAAAAGAACTTTCGTTCAATAACTTGCTCGATTTGGACATCGCGATCCGGTTAGCCTGCGATTTCCACGAACCAGTTTGTGCTATTTTCAAGCACACCAACCCGTGTGGTGTGGCCGCTGGGGGCGAGCCTGCGCTGCTTGCAGAAAAGGCCATGGCCGCAGACCCCGTCAGCTTTTTTGGCGGCATCGTGGTCTTCAACCGCACGCTCGATCCTGCGGCCGCCGAAAAGCTATCACCCCATTTTTTCGAGCTCATCATCGCACCCGATTTTGCACCCGAGGCATTAGCCATCCTACAAAAAAAGAAAAACCTCCGCCTCATCCAATTTGATCCGCAAGCTCATGATCCCCAGTTTCCTGACGTGCGTTCGCTGCCTGCTGCAGGTGGCTATTTAATCCAGGATCAGGATCTCCCGCTCTGGCATGAAAACGCACTCCGCGTTGTCTCAAAAGCCCAGCCCGATTTTGCCACACTGCGCGAGTTGGAATTTGCTTTCCGTGTGGCCAAATTCGTCAAATCGAATGCGGTGGTCTTTGCCAAAGATAACATGACACTTGCGATTGGCGCAGGCCAGATGAGCCGCATCGACAGCATCCACATTGCACAGAGGAAGGCGGCAGAAGCAGGGCATTCGCTTGCAGGTTCGGTATTGGCATCCGAGGCATTTTTCCCGTTCCGGGATAGTGTGGATCTGGCGGCGCAGTTGGGTGTGCGCGCGATTGTGCAACCGGGGGGATCGCTCCGTGACGAGGAAAGTATTGCCGCTGCCGATGAACATGGCCTGGTCCTCGTCTTTTGCGGCATGCGGCATTTCCGCCATTAATGCACCTGCCACAGGCAACATGCAACAGCGCCGGTTAAAGCGGGGGCAATACGTACTCCTCGAATGCCAGCACTTTGTCGCCGAGGGACTTGGTCTGTCGTATTTTGCCGACGCGGCGGAGCGCGAGCGCTTCAAGCCCGAGGTTTTTTTTATCTGGGGTGTTTTGCCGCAGGAAAAATTCATTGCGCGGCTGGCGCAGGTAAAATCCAAAATAGCCTATGGCATCCTGGCTGAAAGGGCAGAGCTGCCCAGCGAATGGCATAACCACGGGTTTGCGCATCCGCGCTGGGCACTATTGACTTCTTCTCCTGAGCGGCGCGAGCCGGAGTGCAGCAATTTTCTCCACTGTGGTGGCTGCCGCCTGCAGCACATGGACTACGCGCGCACACTCCAATATAAAAGCGAATGGCTGCACACACAGCTTGTGCGTAACCATGTCCATGTCGAAAATCTTTTTTGGCAGGACTTGCCGGAAAGTGCGCGCCGGCATTATCGCAACCATGTGCAGGTCCACATCAACAAAGACGGGGTCTATGGCTTTTATGAGCCCTTCTCATACCGCGTGCGGGGCTTTCCTGAGGAAGGCTGCCAGATCTTTGTAGAAAAAGCATTGCGTCCCCATTTCCCACAATTCCCCAAAGAGGTGCGCGCCGTGCGCATCCGCGTCGATGGCGATGGCAGCGCTGTTTTTACTGTGCTCAACTCGGCGCAAGATAAATCGGCGCAGGCCACTTACCATGTAACTTGGCCGCAGGGCCGCACGGTCAAGATCTGCTTTCCCGTGCAGGCATTTTTCCAAGCCAACCTCCAGGCACTGCCCTTTTGGCTGGATACAATCCACCATTTTTTTGAACGGGCGGGAATTCAAAATCCGCGCGTACTGGAAATCTTTTCGGGATTTGGTTTTATTTCACGCATGCTGCAGCGCGTTTTTCCCCTCGAAGTCATGGGACTCGATATTCTTAAACCAGAACAAGTCGCCCAAGTCGAGTTTTGGGAAAATGGCGTGCGTTTGCCAGATCGTTTTAGCTCCCATTTCCGCTCGGTCGATCTCTTTTTGCCGGAGCGCATCCCACAGGACCTTCTTTTTGCAATCGCCCAGTTTAGGCCACAACTGCTTTTGATCAACCCGCCGCGCGCGGGGTTGACTGCGCCGACCTGGCAGAAGCTCAAAACGGCGCTGGCCGACTTTTCAGGGCCAATCGTCTATTCATCCTGCGATGCAGCGACCATGGCGCGCGATTTGGCGATCTTTGCGCAAGAGGGCTATCGCTGTGTTGAGATGCGAGCCTTCGATTTTTTTCCCTGGACACAGCACTACGAGACAGTGTCGCTCCTTCTCAAGGCGCCCGAAACGATTTGACCGTCTCGACCATTGCCTCCACACATTCGAGCTTTGCTTCAGGAGAGATGCCATGCCCCAAATTGAAGACATGCGCAAAGCCATTGCGTTCGTTTAGGATGCGCAGGCATTCGCGCCGCACGGCGGCAGGGCTACTTTCAAGGTACGCCGGATCCAGGTTACCCTGCACCGAAATTGGAAGTTTGCTGAGGGAAACCCGCCAATCCAAAGAAAGCACGGTGCCCGTTTCCTGGGCAAAAGGCTCCAGAACCGGCAAGTGGAGCGATGCTCCCTTGTCATAAAAAATAAATGGCACCTGCGGGCTGATTGCGGCAGCAATTTGCCGGACATAGGGCAGCACGTGCTCAGCATAAATTTTTTCCGGAACAATTTCGCCCCAGGATTCAAAAAGCTGCACCGCATCGGCTCCGGCACGGCACTGCAGCTTGAGGTAAAAAATTGTGCAGTCAGTGATTTTTTGCATGTAGCTATGGAATTTTTCCGGTTCAGCATAAAGCAGTGCCCGCACCGCGTTATGGCTTTTGGCGGTGGTGTTTTCCACAAGATAGCTGAGCAAGGTAAAGGGAGCTGCGGCGAAACCGATGACAGCGTGCTGGGGACTGAGCGCAGCGCGCACCGCCCGCAGGGTTTCCACGAGCGGCAAATAGCAGCTTTCATGATCTTGCATCCTTTGGGTGTTGAAGTGTTCAGCAAATGCCTTATCGTTAGCCCTGAATTCCAGCGTGGGACCGCCGTTACGAAAGTGGTAGGGAATACCCAAACCGGCTAAGATCGTCATGATGTCGGCAAACACAATCGCGGCATCAAGGCCAAAGCGGCGCACTGGCTGGAGGGTGATTTCTGTTGCCAGCTCGGGATCAGCCAACAGGGCATCGAAGCTATGTTTTTGGCGCAGCGCGCGGTATTCCGGAAGATAGCGACCTGCCTGGCGCATGAACCAGATCGGCGTCCTCTCTGTTTTTTGTCCTTTGAGTGCGCGGAGAACCAAGTTTTCGTGAAGCATATTATGTGAGGCGCAGTGCATAGCCCTTGCGCGGGATGGTGATGAAGTGGCGTGGCTTTTTAGGCTCCTGCTCAAAGAGCCGCCGGAATTTGAGGATATGATTATCCATGTTGCGCAAGCCGCCCTTGCCGGGACGCAAATTTTGCTTCAACTCATCACGGCTGATGATGCGATTGGGATTGCGAAGAAAATATTCCAGCGCGGCGGTTTCCGATGGCGTCAGTTTATATTCTTTTTGGCCACGGCGCACTAATTGCAGCGAAGGATAAAACCTGCCCTCGCCAATGAGGACTGCCCCTTCTGCTGCGGGGGCTTTGATCCGGTTGAGCAGGTTTTCGATTTTCTGCAACAGGTGCTTGAGGTTAAACGGTTTCACAATGTAGTCAATAGCACCGGCGGCAAAAGCCGCATCCGTGTGCGACTCCTGCTCTGAAGCCGTGATAAAAATCACCGGCAAATCCAAGCCGCGTTTTTTGAGGGTTTCCAAAAGGGCAATGCCGCTTTTTCCAGGCAGCATGATGTCGAGCAAAAGCAGATGGAAATTTTGGTCGAGTTGGCGTTCGAGTTGCTCGGCACTAAAAAATGCAGAAACGGTAAACCCAGCGCGGCGCAAATTTTCTGCTAACAGCGTGCGGATCGTGTCATCGTCTTCGACGATTGCGATGTGCCGGTTCATGCTAATTTGAGCACGAGCTCCGCTTCAAAATTTTTTCCGTCGTGTGCCAAAAGCAATTTGGCCCCGCGCCGGCGAGCGAGCCTACCCGAAAGGTAAAGCCCAAGGCCAAAACCAGTCCGGTTTTGCACTGCAATATCAGCGGGTCGGAAAAAGGCGTTGCCGATGCGGCTGAAATCGCCTGCTGGCAAAAAACGGCTGCCATTGGTGATGCGCAGGCGGAAAACTTGGGCCAAAAGTTTTTGTGCCATTTCCGCACTGAACGTAACTTCACCATCACCGTAATGGAGGGCGTTGCCGAGTAGGTTCCGCAAGATGAAGCGCAATTCGCTTTCTGTGATTCGCAATGCCACTGCCTGTTGCGTTAGCTTGGATGTGATTTTTTTGCGTTCGGGCGGGGGAAATTCTTGGTTTATGAAACTACCAAACCACTGCGTAAAATTTTCTGTTGTGAAAATGGCATGGTTTTTTGTCGGGCCAAAACCTAAAGCTAACCAGCGCACATGCTCACCCAAGCGTTGGATATCCGCCAACCCACTTTCTATTGCCTGCTCTGCCTTGCTGCGTTTTCGGCTTTGGCTTTTGATGCTTTCTAATGCCAGCGATAGGCTCTGCAGCGGCTGGCGCAATTCGTGCGTGGCCAAAAGGATTGTCTCTTCAGTCAGCCGGCGCAGCGCGCGCTCACGAAAATAAATATAAATAAGAAAAATATGGCCCGCAAAAAGTAGTGCAATAAAAAAAGCACTCTCGTAAAAAAGCATCCGGCGCCGGCTGTGCAGTCGCCGGGTTAGGATTGTTTTCACATCTTGTGCCACTGTGTTATCGCCATGCATGAAAATTTCGCCGGCAAGCTTGGGGTCCTGTGACCAAAGCCATGCCACCAGCGGTGTGGAGGCCTTTTGGCCAGGCGCCAACTGTGAGGCAAGAAAGCGGAACTGTGCTTCGCTCTGCTGCATGAGAAGGTTATGCCACCAGACGAGGAGCGCGATTGCTGCCAAAAGTGAGGCAGCAAAAGCGAGCGCGGATCGAGAATAAAGCGAGCGGCGGGCGAGGTCTTTTTGTACGCGTTTTTTCACGCAAAATCCTGGAGGCGCGTTGGCAGCGCAGCAATGGCTTTTTTCAGCCGGTCGATCAAAAAGACAATGTGGCGTGTTGCCATGGCCGTGTTCAGGAATCCCACTTCAAACGCTGACGGCGCAAGGTAGATACCAGAGTCGAGCAGTTGATGGAAAATGCGGCGATAGATCGCAGCCGAAAAATCTGCCACTCGGTCAATGCGGCGCACTGGGATGCTTTCACCGTGGCGATGGAACGAAAACCAGAAAAGCGATGCTTCCTGCACCAGGCTCATCACCCACTCGCGCCCCGCAAAAAGGGGTGTTATTTCTTGCCTGAAACCCTCTTGCAGGATTTGCGCGAGTTTTTGCAGATAGCGGTATAATGCACCATTTTCCCGGTCCAACTCCTTTAAGGTGGCAAGTCCGGTGGCCATTGCCAACGGATTTCCAGAGAGTGTGCCCGCTTGGTAAACTGGTCCCTGTGGGGCAAGCCGATCCAGGAATTCGGCGCGGCCTGCGACAGCCCCAACAGGCAGGCCACCGCCCACGATTTTGCCATAAGTCAAAAGGTCTGGAAAAAGGCCCTCCCTGCCAGCATAACCGCCGAAAGAAAGCCGGAAACCGCTGATGACCTCATCGAAAATGGCCAAAGCGCCCACGCGGCGGCACAGCGATAAAAGCTCAGACAAAAACTCGCGGCGCTGCAACAAAAGGCCGGAGTTGGCTGGCACCGGCTCGATGATTGCACAGGCAATGCTTTCACCATATTTGGCGAACGTCTCTTGCAGGATCGCGCTGTCGTCCAAGGGCAAGACCAGTGTGTTGCGCACAATGTCCTGCGGCACACCGGGTGAGCTGGCCTCGGCAATGTTGCCGGAGAGCGTCAGGAGTCCTGAACCAGCACGCGCCAACAGGGCATCGCTGTGGCCATGGTAGCAGCCTTCAAATTTGACCACAAGCGGCCTTTGTGTTATTGCCCTTGCCAAGCGCAGCGTGGTCATCACCGCCTCGGTGCCCGAATTCACAAACCGAATGCGCTCAACAAAAGAAAGCCTTGCGCGGATAAATTCCGCTAGTTCCACTTCCGCCAAGTTGGACGTGCCAAAAGTAGCGCCCAAACGCAGCGCTTTTTTGGCAGCACGCACCACCCGCGGATGCGCGTGGCCCAAAATCAATGGTCCCCAAGCAGAAAGAAAGTCCAGGTAGCGGTTACCATCGGCATCGTACATAAAACAGCCTTTGCCGCGCACCATGAAAATGGGTGTGCCCCCGACTGCGCGAAACGCCCGCACTGGGGAGTTGACACCGCCAGGAAAGAGTGTGATTGCCTTTTGCCAAAGTTTTTCAGACTGCCTGCGTTGCACGGATTCCCCCCGGAAATGGAATTAGACCTGTAAAGCTTTCTGCCAGCAGTGTTGGATCGCAGGCAAGTTCGCGCACAAAGCCCCCAAAATCCACTGCCTCGCTGGTGTGGCAAACCGCATAGCCGTGGCGCGAAAGCACGTCTGCTGCGGATTCGCCAAATACATAAAGCCGTGGTGGCTTTTGGCTATTTTTTGCTGCATGCCAGCGGACAAACGCCTCTGCCGCGCTGGCCGATGTGATCGCATGCCAACCATCCGGTGCTATGTTTTCGCCTTGCGGGACGAGGACGTGGTTTTCATAAACTGCCAGAAAATCGGTGTTGGGGAATTGCTCGGCCAATCTGCGCGCGCGCACAAGGCCTTCTTTTGAACCTAGCCAAAGCAGCGGTGTGGTGGGAGGGATTTGTGCCAAAAGCGCTGCAAATCCTTTGCCCATAAAGCACACTGCGTTTTGCGGAAAAAGTTCACTCAGCAGTTTGGCTGTCTCTTTCCCAGCGGCATAAAGTGTTACTGCTTCTGGCAGTGTTTTTTCGTTGAGCCAGCGCGCTGCGGTTTCTGAGGCAACAAAAATGTTTTCCGGCAATTGGGGCGGTAGTTCTGCTGGCAAAATTTTTTGCTCCACAGCCCGAATGAAAACAATCGCAAGCTGTGGCTGTATGGGCGGGGTTTTAGTTCCCCACCAATAAATAATGGGTTGCCTATTTTGGAGTTCAAGAGTTATCGGCGTGGCTTGGCCGTCCCAGCGCCGTTCGAGCCAGCGACTGCACTGAAAATCGGTGCTTTTTTGCGGGGATTGTTCGGCATAGCAGGCGCTGATGGCAAATTTTCCATCCGCAAGTTTGGAAACCGAAACACCGAGCGGTGCATGGCAGCCGGTGGCCAAATCCGAAAGGATTTGCCTTTCTGGGTGCACTCGGCTGGCGATTGTGCTATGTTCGGGAAAAGCTGCCATGATGCTATCTTTATGCTTGTGATAGAAATCTGCGCGCAGTTCGAGTGCCAGAACCCCTTGGCCAGCGGCAGTGGGGAAAAAACGCTCGGGCAAAAGCCAAGCCCGTTCGAGGAGAAAACTGCAGTCAGCAAAGCGCGCAAGTTGCTGGCGCACTTGCTCTAAATTTTTGGGGTTTAAAAAATGCGCGTAGCTTTTTTCGTCGAGTGCCGCGAATTTTTGCAACCGCACCACACCGGCAGCAGCGACTACGAGGGCATTGATGCCAGAGTCCCCGCGGGCAAGTTTTTCCAGGCGTGTGATCAAGTTGCCACGTAGCGGCACTACCTGTGCTTGCGTCAACAGCAAACCCAACTGGTGGATGCGCCGCAGCGAGGAGGTCCCGATAACCAGACCTTTGCCTTGTGGCGGCACCACATCGCCCTCGCGCAACAGCAAAAGGTCAGAAGCCAGTTCCTCCGCAAAAAAGATCGGACCGAAAATGCCAGAGGGGCGCTCGGTCGGAAGATCTTTGAACGAATGCACTGCAGCATCAGCCCTGTTTTCGGCGACTGCCGCATCGAGTTCGCGGGTAAAAAAAGCACGGCCTTCTTTTTGTGGCAGACTGCGCGCTACTTCATAAAGTGGTTTTTGGAGTTCCAAATCACCGGCTGTTTTGAGGGGGATAAGCTGAGGCCTAAATCCTACACCCTCAAGCCGCTGTGCCGCCACAATTGTCTGCGCCAGCGCTAAAAGCGAGTCACGGGTGGCGATGCGGATTGGGATTTCAGCCACCGCTCTGTTCACCGCCGTCGAGGGTGCCGGCTATGAGATCCAGGATCATGGCGCGGTGGCTGGCCAGTGCCCGCCGCTCTTCCTTCTTTAAAAAGTCGTAAAGGATCCGCTTTTGTTTTTCCGTGAGTGCGGCCTCCGCGCTGAGGCGTTGCCATTCGCTCTCGCTTTCCTTGCTGCGTTCTGCCAGGTATTTCTGCACACGCTGTGGGTTTTCCCGGTAAAGGGTATCGAGCCAGAATTGGTAAACCGCACGCCGGATGATCGGCGCTGCCTGCTGTGCCGATGCACGACGCTCGGCAAGGGCTTTTTCTGAAAGTGCCTTGAGTTCCCCCAGGCCAATGTACTGGCGGCCAAAATATCCCGCCGCGTCCGTGCTGAAATTGGCGGGCAGCGCCAAATCGATGAGCGCTGCGTTTTCTTTTAACACATTTGCGGTAAAAAGTTTTTTGAGTTCGTGCGCTGAAAAAAGTGGCCTTGTCGCCGAAGAGGCGGCAACCAATGCGTTGGCTTCATACGGCTCTGCCATCGCAAAGAAATGCTCCAAAGATATAATTTGGAATTGCTGCGGTCTTGTTGCGACAAGTTCTGCCAGCTCCCCGTTCATCGGTTTTTGTGGGTCCTTGCGCACCACCATAAAGTGCTCTGCCCCGCGGCGCAGGGCGAAGCGCGCGACCTTGGCTGACATCTCCGAAGCGCCCACCAGCACCATCCGCCCAGAAAGCGGCAAAAGGCCACGCGCGGCGATTGCGGCTTCGGCCAGGCTCATCAGCGAATACGCATTTTCGGAGATACCCGTTTGGCTACGGACCTTCTTTTGTGTTTCCAATGCCTTGCGCAGGAAAATTTGCAGACCAGGGCTGAGCCAACCGGCGGCGAGGGCATAGCCCATGTCCCGCTTGATTTGCCCCGCAATTTGGGTTTCGCCAAGCGCGAGGCTTTCCAGACCACAGGCCACTGCGATCAAATGCGAGAGCGCAGCGGTGCCGACGAACTGTTCCGGCTTTTGCTCAAGAAACTGGGCAAAAACTTGTGCAATGGCTAAAAGCCTCTGTTCCAGCAAAGCAGGGCTTAGTTGTGGATCCTTTTCAAGATAGAGCTCGACGCGGTTGCAGGTGGCGAGATAAAAAAGGCCACGGATACCAGCAGGCAGGGTTGTATTTTCTAATTCCTGGTAAAACCGCCGCGAGTCGGGAAGCAGCGCAAAACTTTCCAGCGCATGGCGGGTGATATTGAGCGAATAGGCGACAAACTGTCCCAGCGGCAATGGTGCCATGTTCTATTTTAGCAGTGCGTGTGTGACAAAAATATCTTTTTTCGTTCATGTCAGGAAATTGTCATTGTTAGTGCTGCAGCACGGGCTGCGCCAGACGCCATTCGAGGATCTCCAAGCCCAAAGGATAGACCTCGACATTGCTGAACCTACGGCTGACTGCGATCAGGGCATAGCTTGTGAAAAGAAAAGTATAAGGCTGCTCGTTATAGACC
>JANWWX010000260.1 GCA_025057195.1 Leptospiraceae bacterium
CGACCCCTATGGCTGCTATGTTTTTGGTGTGGTCCATAAAATGGTGCCGCAAATTCTCGGGCTACATTCTAAAGCCGCACAGCCACAAACGGGGATAGAGAACGTGTGGTCCCACCAAGGGGCGCACCCACCCACGCTGGTGAGCGCCCCGCTGAGGCCATTTTCGGTGGTTTGGGCTGGGACGAGGCTGTGGGAGCGCTCGGTGGTTTTGCGAAAAAACCACGAAATGGGGCTGGTGGGAGACAGGCACCAAGCCATGCCTCGCATTGGCGCCACTACCAGCTTTCGCTCATTACGCACTGTTGGAAACATATAACATCCTAGTATAAGGCAGTGAGTAAAAGCCCAAGCCGAGGGCAAAATATTGTAGCTTAAACCGGCACGGCGGGCGCTGGAACGCTTTTGCGACTAACTATGACCACAAGCCGCGGTGGGACCTTGCGGTCATTTGTTGGAAAAACTCTTTTCTGGCACTGGCGCGCGGGAGAAGTACCGGCGGTCCCTCCCGGAGTGCTGCAGGAATACATGCCCTATTGGCGGGATAACCCTTGAGTGCACCGCATGAGAGCGGGGGTAAGTACCCAAGCAAGGGTTGGATATAAAATTTTTCCAAAAACGTGAAAAAATT
>JANWWX010000261.1 GCA_025057195.1 Leptospiraceae bacterium
ACACCCAAAACGGCATAGCGCATGTTACCTCCTTATACTTTCTCGCTTTGGCGAATGGCCAAAATCTACCTTACCGTGTTGCAGTGTCGAGCCATTTGGGCTCCATAGTGGTTTCCCCGCGAAAACAGTGGCTTGGACAGAAATAGTCCAGAGAAGAGTTTTTCTATCAAATATCCTGTGTGACTGGGTCCCACCGCGAGGGTTCTCGGTAATAGTTAATCGCAAAAAAACGTTTCAGCGCCCGCCGCGTGGGTTTCAGCCACAAAAGGATCAACCCATAAACCAGCGACAAGACACTCACCCGCAGCGCCGAGGCCACGCACAACATGCTTGGGTGGTTACGTTACTCCCTTTGCTTAGAGACAGTTGACAAAGGATATTCCTTTCCACATCTTAGATAACGTCCGATAATCGATTATGGGAAAAGTTCCCTACCACCTGCAGAAACGCCTTGGGGGGGCGGCACTATTTCTGCTTTTGGCAATTGCCGCCTATTTTAGCCTCAGCCGGCGGGGTACGCTGCGCGGCTTCGATCCCGCAACGGTGGAAGACGAACGGCTGGTGCGCATTGCCTCGCTGGAAAAGCTGATAGCACTTGACCCCAGCGATTACCGCACACATGCCGA
>JANWWX010000262.1 GCA_025057195.1 Leptospiraceae bacterium
AAGGTCGACGGGCGCGCCGACCTCTACGCGCTCGGCGTGATGCTCTTTCAGCTTCTCGCCGGCGAGCTGCCCTTCAAGGCGGACTCGCTCGCCGCCCTCATGTACAAGATCGCGAACGAGCCGCTGCCCGACGTGCGGCGCCTGCGACCCGAGGTGCCCGACTGCGCGCGCGCGATCCTTCTCAAGGCGACGATGAAAGACCCGGAGCGCCGGTTCCAGACCGGCGCGGAGATGCGCGACGCGCTGCGCCGCTGCGCCGCGCTCGCCGCGGGCGCTCGTTCGGATGCACAATAGCGTGCGCGCGAGAGCCTCGCATGACCGACCTGTCGGATTCGAAAAGCCTCGTTTACCGGGCGCGGCACAAGATCCGCTTCGTCACCGCGGCGAGCCTCTTTGACGGGCACGACGCCTCGATCAACATCGTGCGGCGGATCCTGCAGGCCTCCGGGGCGGAGGTCATCCACCTCGGGCACAACCGCTCGGTCGAGGAGATCGTCACCGCGGCGCTGGATGAGGACGTGCAGGGCATCGCGGTCTCCTCCTATCAGGGCGGTCACCTCGAATTCTTCAAGTACATGGTGGACCTGCTGCGCGAGCGGGGCGCGGC
>JANWWX010000263.1 GCA_025057195.1 Leptospiraceae bacterium
CTCGCGTGGCTGTGTGTGCGGATAGGCATATACGGCGATATAATCGTTAGTGGCTTTAAAAAAAATGCGCACGCGGGCTCCCTTGGTCAGCGAATCAAAATTGCCAGTCTCCACCGTCTCGCGCAGGACATAGACCCCTTCGTAATCCTTGCTGATGCGCTGGATGTCTTCTTTTTTAACCAGGCGGCTACCACAACCAACAAGCAAGGCCACACAACAAATGCCAAACCATCGGCGCATTTTTGCACCTTGAGAATCTTTTCCACGCGTAAAGCACTATGGCGCTCCGCCGGTAAACATCAAGTAGCAACTACGAGACACATAAGACAGATTCAAAAAAGCTACCTCTGCGCACTGTGTATGCTAGATTTTAGAGTAAAGATGAAATTCTCTGCCTGTAAGCACCCAAGCATTGGTTATCTAGAAACATAGTTAGCTCGAGTGTTCACTAACTAAAAAGACTTATCGGCATACCACTACCATTATTCCCCCACCTCGCTGCAAAGGACCCAATAGCTAGCCGTGCCCTTGGCCTGCAGTGTAGTTTCGGGCTAACCCATAAAAGGCATATACTCCAGCAAATCCTCAGGGATATC
>JANWWX010000264.1 GCA_025057195.1 Leptospiraceae bacterium
CAGCCTTCCAAGAAGATGAATGGATCTTGATTATGGTTGGCTCGGCGTTAGGCTTTGCTGTTGGACTAGTCCAAATGCTATTCATCTTGAGCTAAAATGTACAGATGGCGTCATAGCAAAAACTGCGCACGCACAATAATGCCAGAGCAGATATACCATCGTGCAAGTGTATTGGACATGGAAACCTGCGGATCACAGCACACTTCTCCTTTGTTGTGCTATGTTTGGCTGAGGGGGATAGTTCCTGGCGCAGAGGCCCTGAAACCAGAAAATCGGGAAATGTTTTTCAGTAGTTGTTGTATAGTAGAAGAAGAGAGGGACTAAAGGACATATTATACGAATTTTTACGATTTTCAAGAGCAAAATCTGCCCCTTGGCACGGTGAGGACGGCAAAGTGATAGAAAACGGGGTTTGCCTCTGGATTGCACCATAGCAAGAGGATTGGTGTGCTTAGTGGCTTTTGCATTTTTAAATCACCAAAGGTTGGGTGCTTACCTCGGTAAACAGCACAAAAATTGGTTTGATGTATACGGTGCTTTTTGGTTCCAAATTAGCGATGCTTCGGGGCTGACATTGCCATCTCGCTTTACCC
>JANWWX010000265.1 GCA_025057195.1 Leptospiraceae bacterium
CGCAATGGGAGGCTTGGCGGCGTGTTATCCAATTTTGGATAAATTATTGGTGGCATTGAGTATACACGTGGCATTAGACACAACAGAGGATTTTGCAAATTACATGAGGGAAAGATTTCCCACTGCATTGGAAAAGTTGAAAGAAATTTGTGAACAATAACACCACAGCGCCTGCGCAAAATCCCGGAAATTTCTCCCAGGCTCCGCTGCCTGCTTTTCCTACAGACCGTCTGGAGCGCTGGAAAATGGTGCTTACACTTGCCTGGCCACTCATTGTCGCCAACAGCTTTTGGAATATCCAAATGACGATCGACCGACTTTTTCTTGCCGAGTTTTCAACCGAAGCCATGGGCGCAGCCGTTGCGGTCATGGGCGTGTTCTGGACACCGATGCGCTGCTGCAACAGAACGCAGCGTATGTGACGACATTCGTTGCGCAGTATTTTGGCGCATCTCGCAGAGAAATGATCGGCCCGGCCGTTTGGCAGTCGCTCTATGCCAGCACAATTGGGGGATTGCTTTTTCTGCTGTTTATACCTTTCGCGGCCGCAATTTTTTCATTCATGGGGCATGCGATCT
>JANWWX010000266.1 GCA_025057195.1 Leptospiraceae bacterium
GCTCCTGGCCGATCACGGAACGGGCAAGTATAAACACGGCGCACAACTTTTTTTTCTGAGACATAATAATCTTCGCCATAGATCTTTGTCAGGTTTTCCGCTAGCCGCGTCGCCTGGAGGGTCGGCTCGAGTGCATGGTCGCTGGTTTTTCGGGCCGCATCGAAAAATGGTTTGGTCAGCCAGCCTACTGCACTGCCTAAAAAGCGGGCAATGGGCTCGAGGGCATTTTCTGCCGAGGCATGCAGCAATTCGTTTTTGAGCAAGAGCACTGGTTCGGCCCAAGTTCGGCTAACAAGCTGTGCCAACAAACCCGCAATTCCTTTGCGGAAAAAATCGCCATCGCGCACTTTGCGGGCACTCTGTTCTTCTTCAGGAGTCATCAGCATGTGGTTCAGCTGCAACTGGAAATAGTGGTGTAAAGCCAAAGGTGCGGTTCCGTTTTGGGTAACCACCCAACGATGGGTGGTGCAAACTGTCTTGGGGTCACTACTGCCCCCGATCAGGAAATCCAGAATTCCTATTTTCTACTGTTTTGTGCCACTGGCTTGGCGGTGTTGGGTGGTTTG
>JANWWX010000267.1 GCA_025057195.1 Leptospiraceae bacterium
CTCGAGGTGGATCCGCTTAAGAAACCATAACTAACGCATAGGCTTTAGTGCAAAAAAAGCCTAGAGCTAATAAGGCCAGAGTTCTCTGTAAAAGCTAATAGAGCATTGGTTGGTGTTGCATTGTATCTTCCTAGTGCGAAGAAATCCGAAAAGCGGGAATTTTTTTTATAATTATAATATATATGAAAATCAAGATGCGGAACTTATGAGGGAATATATTTACACCGAACTTTTTATTTTCAGCAACTTAATTCAGCCACCACTGCGGTACGCAACTGAAGCGATAATAGGATTTCTATTTTGGATGGTAGGTCTCTGAAAAACAGGACGTTTTTTAAGCGCACAAGCCCTTAAAAATTAGGAAAAGTGTTTCAGCGCCCGCCGCGCGGGTTTAAGCTACCAGAGATGATACCATAAACCGGCGAGACACTGCATGCAGCAGTGAGGCATACATACTAAAACCTGTAGCAGTCGTTTTTCTGTAACAATGCTTGGGTACTCAGCGGTGACAGTAACCACCCAACAAATTGTTTACGAATTATGTCACATTTTGTACCCTGTCCT
>JANWWX010000268.1 GCA_025057195.1 Leptospiraceae bacterium
AATAGCTCAAGGCCGCATCCGGGATTCCGTTGTGGACTTGCAAAACAAACACGGAAACCCCGAATTGATAACCGTGGCAGCGAGAGGAGTGGCTATCGGGATTTAGAACAGGTGCTGAATTGTGGCATTTATTTTTTATTTTGTGATTCGGGTTCGCCATAAAAATCCACAGAAATTAGTTGACCTTTTAGGCTGCCATAGGATGGCTGCTCCACCAAATTACACACCGGAGGAATGGGTATGAGCAAGCCAAAATTTCCAGTAGGCTATTCAACATTAGCTTTAATTTTCGTTGCTGCTTTGGTAGCAGCCAACTGTGGCACTTCCCGCACAGTTGCGATGACCGATGAAAATGTGGTGCGCAGCGACGGCAAAGGACTACCACCCGACATTGCTAAAAAATGGGAAAAGCGCCATATTGAGAGTGAACTTGCGGCAGTCCTCCCAAAGATTGAGGAATTGGCCGACAAAAATCCAGGGGACTACAACCTGCAGATCCTCGCAGCGCGCGCTAACTACACCTATGCCGACGGGCACGTTTTTCTTAAAATGAACGAACAAAAT
>JANWWX010000269.1:0-252 GCA_025057195.1 Leptospiraceae bacterium
AAATTTTTTGCCGGGCTGTGGTTTGAACGGCTTTTACATAGAACTCAGTGTGCTGTGTGGATCTATGTTTTTTGATGTCTTTGCTTGGATGCTTACTCTAGAGCACTACTGTTCGGTATAGATAAAAAAATCGCTGTTAGATTCGTCTCCGATATTTTGGGAGTTGCAAAAAACTTGGTACGGCTACAGCAGCAAATTGACAGACACAATTTTCAGAAACTACAGAAAGAGCATTTTCGACCCAATTCTGAG
>JANWWX010000269.1:262-563 GCA_025057195.1 Leptospiraceae bacterium
GCCTGTCGCACTGGCAAAATTTCAGCTTTTGGCTTTATGCATTGGCAAACAGGCAATAGTCTTCGCGATTGGTTTCGAGTCTTGCCGCGTGCTGAAGAAATTCTACCACACGGGTTTGAAACCTATTGCGCTTAGCACCATTTCTGAAGTGAACTCTAAGCGGAATGCAAAATCGCGGAAAATGCAGGGTTTCTGATATCTACCGTAAGCGTTGGGCGATTGAACTTTTTTTCAAGTGGTTGAAACCAAATGGCCTCCGGACTGCTGGCTTCCTGGCTTCCCACCGACTCCTGCCGAACAG
>JANWWX010000026.1 GCA_025057195.1 Leptospiraceae bacterium
GGCGTGTGCGTGGCCACTCCCGGTGATTGCCCTGTAGAGAATTCGTGGTACCAACGGCAGGCAGCCTCTGTGCCTGCGATCAACCCCAAAGATTCGGTGTTGGGCTTATTGAAGCGCACAGGGCTGAAGTCTCCCTCGCGCAGCTCAAGGCCACTGGCAGCCAATAGGGCGGCGGCGCCAGCAATGTCCCACTCGTTTTTGGGTTTGACCGAAATTGCCAGGTCGTATTGGCCACGAGCGACCAGCGCCAGCTTCCAAGCAATCGAGCCCATCGCACACTGTTCCAGCTGTGGGTAAACACGTTCTAAGGCGCTGAGCCTCTTTTCGTTCAGCTCTGTACGGGAGACCACGATGCGCGGATAACTCTGCGGTGGCGCAAAAGGGGGACGCTCCTTTGGAAAGGTGGGTTTACCATTTTGCCACAGTCCTATCCCCGGGCCACCGCTGAGCAAACAATCTTCGGCCGGGTTGAAAACAAAGCCCAGCACCGCAGCACCTTCCACCACCAGCCCGAGCGAGATGGCAAACTGTGGTCGCCCTTTGATAAACTCACGCGTGCCGTCGATGGGATCGATCACCCACACACGCGGGCGGCTGCTGCGTTCGGCATCCATGCGGTTACGCTCGCCAATTTCTTCGGTCTCCTCACTCAAGATCGCATCCCGCGGAAAGAGCGTGCGCAGCGCTTGGACCAGGATGCGGTTGGCTGCAAAATCCGCCTCCGTTACCGGATTTTCTGGATCCTTATGGGCAATGTGGTAATCCCGGCGCTGGAAAAAGCGCATGACTGCGGCACCCGCTTCCTGGATGACCGGTAAAAGTAGGGTGTGTTCGCGTTGGTAATCGGCCATTTATGCCTTGTCCAGTGCAGGGTTGAAAAGCCTGTCTCGATCAAATGCTTCTTTTACTCGCCGCTCCATATCCCAATACTCTGGTGGCAGGACATCCCGGGCCACACGCCTTTTCAACCGGCCCAGACCATGCTCGCCAGACATCACCCCCCCGCAGCGGGTGGCCTCGTGCGCAAGCTCTGCCATCAAGTGCATTATGGTTGGAAGCAGTTTCTCGTCCTGTGCGAGATAGTTCACATGCAGATTGCCGTCTCCAGCATGCCCCCAAATGGCGGTAGGGATTTGCTGTGCCTGCGCGCGGTGGCGCGCGAAGTGGATGGTGTGCGCCAGCCAGGGTAGGGGTACGGCGATGTCCTCGCCAAGGCGGAAAGGATAGCGCCGTTTTAACTCTAAGCTAATCGCCTTACGGCGGTTCCATAGCTCCTGGCGGCTTTTTTCGCCTCGGGCCGCGATGGCCTCACCGCCCACGAGCGCAAGGCAGTTTTCCAACGCAGTCTCCGTTTCCTGTTCTGTGCCATCCCATTCCAGCATGAGCAGCGCGCCCTGCGGTGGGCAGCGGAGTGGGAAATCGGCCAGTGCCACGGTAAAGGCATCGAGCAATTCCGCGGCACGTGGGATCATCCCTTTTTGGCGTAGTTTTATCAGTAGCTCTGCGGCGTCCGCTTCGCTCGGGCATGCGGCCAAGATGAGGGCGACGCTTTCCGGGCGTGGGCGGAGGCGCAACGTGGCCGTGGTGATGATGCCAAGCCTACCTTCGCTGCCACAGAGGAGGTCCAGTAGTGAAAAACCTAACGAGCCTTTGTGTGCCATCGAGCCTGCGCTGACGATTTTACCCTCAGCAGTCATGAAAGTCATGGCGGCCAGATTTTGCCGTGTCGTCCCGTATTTGAGCGACGAAGGGCCTGCAGCGTTCGTGGCTATACTACCGCCGACAGTGCACATTGCCTCCGATGATGGATCTACTGGATAGAAAAATGGGGTGGTGGCAAGCTGCGCATTGATGTTGGCCAGTATTGTTCCGCACTGTGCTTGGACGATCATGTTTTTTTCGTCGATGTCTAAAATCCTATCCAGTAAAGTCAGATCAATGACGATTCCACCATCGGGCACACAGGCCCCAGAAAGGCCGCTGCCACCGCCACGCAGCACTAGTACCAGGTGGTCGCAGCTTTCAGGTAGTGCCCGGCGCCAGGCCGCGGTTTCCATAACAATTTCCTGCAGCTCCTCGGTGTTTTGCGGTCTCAAGACAAGGTCAGCACTACCCTGCAAGAATGTCGCATCAGAGAGGTAATTGTAGAATTTTTCGTCGTTGGGCCAGATGGCACGCTCTTTCCCTGTGATCGCCGCAATGCGCTCCAGAGCATTTTTCAGCTTTTCCTCGGTGAAGGCAGCAGCGTGCATACGCCAGCATGAGGATGGTCGGGGAGTTGCCAAGCAAAACGCTATTTTTAGCCTTGGCTTTGTCCGTAGTCGCTTGTATGTCGGTCGAGCACCGGATTTTCCCACCCGGATGTGCTGCGCCACGCCGCAAACCAGAACAGGTTGCAGTGGGATATTCGTTGCCATCGGTGCGCCACCGCTTTCTGGGTGAGTTGGTGGTGCAATATGGTGCCGGCTATAGTCGCGAACAGGTGATGTCGCGGTTGCGCCAAGAGGCCGCAGCCTGTGGGGCTGACGGGATACTTTTAGGTCCGCTCACCCGTGTGGACAATGTCTGGAAATGGTCTGACCGCAATATCCGCGAGTCCTTTGACACCAGCGGCTACCGGCTTACCGTGACGCTCTATCGCCTTGAGGATTGACCGCCAACTTTGCCTTTTGCCAAAGTTTTTCCCACTCTTCGGCGCTGGGATTTTGGCCAGCAGCGATACTTTGCCGCACTTCCTTTTCTGCATGCCGAAAGCGCTGCTCAAACTTGTTGCACGCAACTCGCAGCGCCTGTTCTGGATCGATTCCCAACTTGCGGGCATACTGTGCTATGGCGAACAATAAATCGCCCAATTCTTCCTCACGCGTGGTGGGGTCTGCAGCATTTTTGAGTTCAGAAAGCTCTTCACCGATTTTTTGCAAGACATCTTCGCTGGTCTGCCAGTCAAAACCCACGCGCGCGGCCTTTTGCCCCAATCGCGCTGCGCGCTGCAGTGCTGGCAGCATTGCCGGCACGCCATCGAGCACTGAGGAGTGGCCATCCTTCTGCGTGCGCTCAGCGGCTTTGATGCGCTCCCAATTTTCCAACACCTTTTGCGAACTCGCTGCAATAGTTTCCCCATAGACATGGGGATGGCGTCGCACTAGCTTTTGCACAATTCCCTGCGCCACATCAGAAAAGGTGAACCAATTTTTTTCAGCGGCAAGCTGCGCGTGGATCACCACTTGGAATAACAGATCACCTAATTCCTCGCGGAATGCCTCGCGCTGGTGTTCTTTTGGTCCTTGCTCCAAAATTTCCAAAAGCTCATAGACCTCTTCCAAAAGGCAGGGTGCCAAGCTTTTATGTGTCTGCTCTCGGTCCCATGGGCAGCCACCGTGCGGATCGCGCAGGTCGCATGCCACTTGGAGTAAATTGGCCATTGCATCTTGGCTACAAGGAGGCGTTTTCATGTGCCATTTTTCTGTCGCGCGCTATACGCCACACAAGAAAATGTCCTGTGCTGGGTTGGTTGACTCCGTACCGCCTCACTTTGGCGGGGGATTGGTTGCTTTTGCTGGTAGCGGCGTTGGTCTATTGCCGCGCTGTCCAGCAAAACCTGCTCGCCGCACCGCTTTTAGCCACAGCACAGGTTGCCCTGCTCGCTTTTGCCAAAGCCTATCGTGCAAACCTTAAATATCTCAACCTTTTCCTGCTGCGCGATCTCACACTGGTTGCGCTGGCCGGAGCAGCAGCAGCGGGAGGGCTGGAGTTTTTTCGCAAAAATTTTTTATGGGCAGAGCCCACCGCGCTATTTTTTGCGCAGACCGCCTTGCTTTTTTTCCATCGTTTGGTGTGGTATTTTAGGCTCAATCCAGAATCGCGTGTAAAAAAGCAGGGGCTGACTCCCGTGGTCATTTATGGTGCCGGCACTGTCGCCTACCACTTGCTGCAGGATCTTTCCACTGAAGATCTGCTCGGCCGCTACCAGATCGCAGCGATTGTCGATAACGATCCCCAGAAGGTGGGTTCCCACCTCGGGCCATACCGTGTCTTTGCTGGGAAAGAACTCGCCCGTATTGTGGAACGCCAGCAGGTAAAAGAAGTGTGGTTTACCATGCCGGTGACACCGGATTTTCTCAAGCAGGTGATGGATGAGCTTGCTGGGCTCAGCGTGGTCTATAAGGTGATCCCGCGTAAGCTGGCACAATTTGCTCCTGATATCCGCAATGTGCGGATTGAGGATTTGGTGCGCCGGCCAGAAATCCGGTTGGATGCTGCGCCACTGGAACGCGCCATCAGCGGTAAACGGGTTTTGGTCACAGGCGCTGCCGGCTCGATCGGGCAAGAACTAGCACGGCAACTTTATGCCCTCTCTCCTTCGCGGCTCACGTTGATCGACCAGTGGGAATACGGTGTCTATCGCTTAGAGCAGGAATTCCAGAGCGACAACGTTTTTTGTGCCGTGGCTGATGTGCGTAACGAGCGCAGGCTTTATAATATCATCGTTGCCGAAAAGCCACATTTTATCTTCCATGCCGCCGCCTACAAGCACGTGCCGCTGATGGAAATCAACTATTTGGAGGCAATCGATACGAATATTTTGGGGACATGGTATTTGCTGCGTGCAGCTCTCGGCTATGCGCGCACGCTGGCTGACGGCGACTGTGTACGGTTGGTCAACATTTCGACCGACAAGGCGGTGCAACCTGAAAATATTATGGGACTGACCAAGCGCGTGGCCGAGCTTTTGGTATTCAATGCCGCGCAGGAGTCACAGCATAAGCTGCGCACCGCCAGCGTGCGTTTTGGGAATGTGCTGGGCTCTTCCGGTTCGGTCGTACCGCTTTTTTGGGAGCAGATCCAGCGTGGCGGTCCAGTCACGGTCACCCACCCTGAGATGGAACGCTTTTTCATGACGATCCCGGAGGCCGTGCGGTTGGTGTTGCATGCGGCTGTGCTCGAAAGCGAGTCTGACTGCATCTATGCGCTCGACATGGGCAAACCGGTGCGCATCGCCGAACTTGCAGAACGGCTGATCCTGCTTGCGGGTAAGAAGCCCCATACGGAAATCCCTATTGTTTTCACAGGCGTGCGCCCTGGAGAGAAACTTAAAGAAGAACTTTTTTGGGAAAAAAACTCAGTGCGCACAGATATCCCGTTTATCTTTCGCTCCACAGCCGAGCTGCGGCAATTTTCTGCCCATGAATTCATCAGCCTTTTGCTGAGTGCTTTAGCGGAGAACCACTCGCGCTCGTGGTACCAGGAGTTTCTCAAGCGCTATGCTTGACTGCATCCAGCTCGTGCCGGAGCCGTGCACGGTCGATCCTTTCGCGGAGGATCAACCAACCGGCTCCGCCGAAAAGGGACAAAAGCAGCAAAAGCAGCAACTGGAAAAAAGAAACTAAAACAAATGCCTTGTGCGGACTGACACCGAAAACAGGTAAAAGTAGCACCGCCACTGCCTGGAAAACTCCAACAAAACCTGGCGTGGAAGGAAGGCTGCTGGCAAAGCCTAAGGCTGCTGAAAAGACAATTGCCTGTGGCAAGCTGAGCTCTGCAGCAAAAAGGGCTGCTACAAAAATCAATGCTGCAGCATCGACACACCAAATCACAAAAGATAAAAATAAAAAAATACATAGCACCTTGGGACTCTGGTAAGCTTGGATTCCGTCGAGCAAGCCCGTGGCAATGTGCTGTAGTTTTTCGCGCCAGCGATGGGGCAATGGCAGATGGGAGATGAGCCGCAGCCAGAAATGGCGTGCCAGCGGGACTGCAAAGAGGAATGCGATGATCGCTAGTACCAGAGGTAGTAGGTAGTGCCAAAGCCGGTTGAGTTGTGGCGGCAGTGCCGCGGTAAAATGGAGCATGCTAAAGGCCAAGGCCAATAAAACACCGGCGTCTAGGATACGCTCGAGCATGGCCGAAGCAAAAACTGCTGAACGGCGCATGCCGGTGGCCAACGCCAGCAGCACAGCCCGCAGGAGTTCTCCTGCCCGTGCAGGCAAAACCATGTTACCAAAATAACCCACTGCGTTCGCGCAGAAGGTATTGCTAAAGGGAAACGCCTTTTCTTGCTGCAGCACCAGATGCCAGCGCAGGCTCCGCAAACTGAGCGCCGTGACCGAAAGGACAATCGCTGGTAGCAGGTGCTGCCAGCGCATGTTGGTTATTTCTGAGCCGAGCAATGTGGTATCGATTTTGAGGATCGCGTAGTAAAGGCATGCGGCAGAAACGAGTAGGGTCAAAGTAAACCACAGGAGGCGGCGTAGCAGGCGCATGCGACGATGGCTTTAGTTGCGCGTCTGCTCAGCGGTGAGTCTTGAGCGCCAGTAGGCAGGACCGGTGGTGTGCACCGATTCGCCGTTGGCATCCACGGCAACGGAGACTGGCATGTCCTCCACTTCGAATTCATAGATGGCCTCCATGCCGAGGTCTTCAAACGCCACCACACGGGCTTTTTTGATCGCCTTGGCCACAAGGTAGGCGGCACCACCCACGGCGATGAGATAGACAGCACGGTGTTTTTTGATCGCGGCGATGGCCTCCGGTCCACGCTCGGCTTTGCCGATCATGCCAATGATTCCGGTCTTTTCGAGCATGAAGTCGGTGAATTTGTCCATGCGGGTGGCAGTGGTCGGACCAGCAGGACCCACGACCTCATCGCGCACCGGATCGACTGGCCCGACATAATAAATAAATTTGTTGCGAAAATCTACCCCAGGTGGCAAACCCTCGCCGCGGGCAAAAAGATCGGCGATGCGTTTATGTGCGGCGTCTCGCCCTGTCAGCAAAGTTCCGGTCAAAAGCAGCGTTTCTCCAGGGCGGAAGGTCGCAATTTCCTCCTTAGTTATATGATTCAGGTTGATCCTGCGCGCCCCTTCTGCTTTCCATTCAATCTGTGGCCAATCCTCCAAGCGCGGTGGTTCGAGATAGATGGGACCTGAACCGTCGAGGGTGATGTGGGCATGGCGTGTCGCAGCACAGTTTGGGATGACCGCCACTGGCAAAGACGCCGCATGCGTGGGGTAGTCTCGGATCTTGACGTCGAGCACCGTGGTCAAACCACCCAAGCCTTGCGCCCCGATCCCAAGTTTGTTGACTTCGTGGTAGAGGGTCAGCCGTAGCTCTTCTAATTTGGATTGTGGGCCACGCGCGAGCAATTCGTGGATATCGATCGGCTCCATGAGCGCTTCTTTGGCTAAGACCATTGCCTTGTCCGCCGTGCCCCCGATGCCAATGCCTAGGATGCCAGGCGGGCACCAGCCAGCCCCCATCGTCGGCACGGTCTTTAGCACCCAGTCCACAATGCTGTCGGAGGGGTTGAGCATGGTGAACTTGGCCTTATTTTCTGAACCACCGCCTTTGGCGGCGACGGTGATGTCCAACTTGTCGCCAGGCACCAACTCGGTATAGATGACGGCGGGGGTGTTGTCTCGGGTATTTTTCCGGGTGCCTGCTGGATCAGAAACAATCGAGGCCCGCAGGATGTTATCAGGGTTGAGGTATGCCCTGCGCACGCCCTCGTTGATCATCTGCTCCAGGGTGCGTTGTGCCTGCCAGCGGACCTCCATGCCGACCCGAGCAAAGACTGAGACAATGCCGGTATCCTGGCAGAGCGGGCGGTGGCCAATTGCGGCCATGCGGGAGTTGATCAGGATTTGTGCGATCGCATCCTTGGCTGGACGCGATTCTTCCCGATCATAAGCCTCTTTCATGGCGCGGATAAAATCCGGCGGGTGATAGTACGATATGTATTGCAGCGCAGCCGCTACAGATTCAATGACATCGTCTTCACGGATTACGGTGGCCATGGGCAAGCCATGATTGGCTGGACAAGGTGCAAAGTGATAATGTGTTCCACCGCCCCCACGATTTGTGTAGCGGGATTTATTTTTGCTATTCCAAATGCCGAAGTTTTAAGCAAAGTGTATGGCCATGCGGCTTGGGCAGGTTGCCGGTGTTGTCTTTTTGTTTTTGTGTGCGGGGAGACTTTTGCGCGCGCAATTCCTCCATCCCGAGGAGGCCACACCCTTGCCGCCACCCGAACCCCCCGCACTGCCCGCCGTGGCACCGCCACCCCCTCCGCCCCCACCACCACAGCCCGCACCAACTGCTGCCCCAGTGCAAGCCATTACCCCACCTCCAGTGGCCGCACCGCCCGCGCCGCCAGATTCGGATTTTTATTTTGCCGATTTTGCCGCTTATAGCCGCGAGCGCAACATCATCCTGACCTGGCATCTGGCACGGGGACGGAGCGCGGACCGGCGCATCCAGATCTACCGTTTCACCGAAGAGCCCAAAATCATCCATGACCTCGCACGGGGTACTTTGGTGGCCAAACTTTCTGGGGACATCAACATCTATGAAGACGTGCCGCCAGGGCGTGGCACCTACTATTATGCGATCTTTGTCGAAAGCGCGCGTGGCTTGGAACCTGCTTCCTTCAACATTGCACGCAACCTCGTAGGTCCCATTGCCTTCCAGCCTGTGGCCTACTCGCAACCGACGGTGAATGTTGAACCAGCACCACGCCCAGCAGAACCAGCCAAAGCAAAGCATTTTGAATCTCAGGAGATCAAGGCAGGAACTGAGGACAACGGCGATATTGAGGAACCCAAGATCCCGCGCAAAAAACGGCACGCTGAAATTAACACGGTGATCCGGGAGACGTTCCTCCAGGGACGCTACCGTGCTGCAGTGCGCGAGCTGAGACCATTTTTGCGCGATAGCTCTCCCCGTGTGCGTGCCAAGGCAATTTTTTATTCAGGCCTTGCGCTCTACCACTTGGAAGAATACAAACGCGCACTCCGCTATTTTGAGCATCCTTTGACCCAAAAATACTACCACGCGAATGCGGAATTCTGGATTGAAAAAATTACAGAAAATATGAGGTAACATGCGTAGCCTGACAGTCTGGTTTGGAGCCATTATCCTGGTGATCGGCGCCGGAGTATTCCTCATCGAGCGTGAATACTTAGCGCAGGATCGCCAAGCACGCATGCGGTTGGAGCGGGCAAAGCTATTGCTGGAGCGCGCCGACGAGGAGGGACCGCGCAAAGCCATCGACGAGCTCACTGCCTTGGTGGCACAGTTCCCTGAAAGCCGATACGCGCGTGAAGCACGCTATTTTTTGGCTGAGGGATATGAGCGGCTCGGCATGCGTGATGTGGCATTGGCCAAATATAGAAAAGTGCTTGAGCTTTCGCTACCCGAGGAACTAAAATCACGCGCCCGCTTCCGTATCGCCAAGCTGCAGGTGCTGCGCAACTATCCCGATGAAGGAATCAACCAACTACTGCAGCTTTTGAATACCACGAGTGACCGCACCTTGCGCTCTGAGATCTATCTCGAACTGGGCCGCTTCTACCAGCGGCGTGGCCAACTGCAGGATGCCCGGCGCAATTTTGAACACGCGCTACACGAAAATCCGGACAACCGCGAGGCACGTGCGGCATTAGAGCATGGAGAAGCCGATACACAACCTAAAGAAGGCCAAACCGATAAAAGCGGTGCGGTCAAAGCAGGCGAGCAAAGCGCAGCACTCAGTGCGGGGATTGCCGCTTTCAACGCCGGAGATTACCGCCGTGCGATCCATCTTTTGGCACCGCTGACGAATTCGCCGGGTCCTGAATCCGAAGATGCTCTTTACTATGTGGGCAATGCCTATCTTAAGCTCAAAAACTACCGCAAGGCTGTGCACTATCTCAATCGCGCAGTGAGCAATGCACACCGTACCCGTGATGAAGCAGCCTATATTAAAAAAGGCGAGGCATATTATCTCAATAACCAGTTTGACCGTGCTTACCGGGTATTCCACTTCGTGCGCACCCACTATCCCAATGGGCAGTATGCGCAGATCGCGGCCGAATGGGAAAAAGAGGCGCAGCGGATGCTGGCAGAAAAAGAAGATGTCGTTGGCGAAGTGGAGGATAAAGACGATGAGCTCACCGATTCTTTAGCGGAAGATGAAGATGATAAAGATGAGGATGCCGCGCCGAAACCTAAAAGGAAGCCAGCCCCACCCAAACGCGATGAGCTGGCACTCGACGACGAAGCTGACCTAACGCCGTAATCGCGGCAGTTGGCTTTTAGGCATCTAAAAGCTTCTCAATATCCGGCGCAATTTCCTCCGGCTTCGTGGTGGGCGCGTAGCGTTTGACCGGGTTGCCA
>JANWWX010000270.1 GCA_025057195.1 Leptospiraceae bacterium
GTCACGGGCAGGGAAGCTTCCTCAGCAGTGTCCCGCCTGTTGCTGCAAAATAGGCAGGCAGTGCTGAAAAGCAGTGCAACCCCAGCGGCCTGCCGCAGAAAATCCTGCCGTGAGAGGTATTTTTCCGGCAACTGCTGTTTTTTCATGGCATTTTCCTCTTTCATCATGGCGTTTTCCCCCAGTGCAAGTGTGTGGCAACAACAGCGCTGTCAAGTTTTGTTGGGAAGGTGTGCCAGCCTGCCAGAAAAGTCGCAGACCATCCACCGCGGGCTGCGGGTGAGTGTCTCTTCGTTGGTTTATGGGCTGATCCTTTTGTGGCTGAAACCGGCGCGGCGGGCGCTGAAACGCTTTTTTGCGATTAACTATTACCAAGAACCCTCCCGGTGGGACCCTGGGCGGGGTATTTGGTCGAAAAACTCTTCTTCTGGCACTGGCGCGAGGTAAGCACCCAACTATTATTACAAAAAAAAGCATAAAAACCCACGGCCACAGGGTGCTATGTAAAAACCCAAGGGGTTACCGCCCAAAAAAATTTTTCCAAAAACTTGAAAAAATTTTA
>JANWWX010000271.1 GCA_025057195.1 Leptospiraceae bacterium
TACGCTTTGGTGAAGATGCGGTTCATCCCCACGTGTGTGGGGAATAGAGCACGTTGGTGCCCGCGGCCGCAGCTTCAATCGGTTCATCCCCACGTGTGTGGGGAATAGTGCAAACTTGAACACGAGCACAGCCACGTATCCGGTTCATCCCCACGTGTGTGGGGAATAGATGCGGATCGAAGTGTCGGGTATGTCAGCGAGCGGTTCATCCCCACGTGTGTGGGGAATAGTAGGTCGTAAGACCCGGTACTCAGGCCTCACTTCGGTTCATCCCCACGTGTGTGGGGAATAGTGTATTGCTGACGGGCTGGCGTCAGAAACCAACGGTTCATCCCCACGTGTGTGGGGAATAGAATAACAACATATAAATTTTTTGCTCTCGTTCCGGTTCATCCCCACGTGTGTGGGGAATAGTCCTGGTGTGGCTACTGCTGGTGATGATAGTGCGGTTCATCCCCACGTGTGTGGGGAATAGTTCCTCAGTCCACTAACAATACCAGAATATTAACGTTAAAACCCAAGATAGTAAGAGCTACGTGAAAAGAAAGA
>JANWWX010000272.1 GCA_025057195.1 Leptospiraceae bacterium
AATGCTAAGTTGGCCATGATTGTGGTATAGTGTTTTTCACAAAGGTTTTCTGCCGGCGCCGGCAAAGAAATGCTAGTTTTTCGTTTTTCGTCCATAGTCCCTCTATATATTTAATACCAGAAAATTGCGGATTTTTTTCAGTTTTTTTGAAAAATTTTATATCCAACCCTTGCTTGGGTACTTACCAAAATCCAAATTTGGCGTTTCGTTTGACGGGGTGTCTCCGCACTGGGCGATAGCCCATGGTTGTCAAACTCCGGTTGCAGCGCTTCGGCACCAAAAAGCGTCCTTATTATCGCATTGTTGCGGCAACGTCAACGGTCAAACGCGACGGCAAGTTCCTCGACATTCTTGGCCTCTACCACCCGTTGGTGGCAGAGGAAAAACAGCTCCGGGTCGATAAAGAAAAGGTGATGGCCTGGCTGTCTCGGGGTGCGCAGCCAACCGACACGGTCAAAAGCATCCTGTCAAAAACGGGCATCTGGCAGGAGTTTGCCTCCGCAAAGGCGTTGCGTGCGGGGGAACGCCGCA
>JANWWX010000273.1 GCA_025057195.1 Leptospiraceae bacterium
CTCGACGATCTTGAGCTAAAGCAACTCATCGCTGCCGGCCGCAAGTGGGGCATGGAACCCTTGGTTGAGGTAGCAACAGAAAAAGAGCTTAGCCGTGCCCTCGAGGCAGGAGCCCAGATTATTGGTATTAACAACCGCGACTTGCACACGCTCGAAATGGACATGACCCGTGCCCCACGCTTGGCCGAAAAAATTCCAGCGCAAAAACGCGAACAGCTGGTCCTCGTTGCCGAATCTGGCTATTCCGAGCGAGAGCAGCTTTTGGCATTGCCACATTATTTTGACGCTGTCCTGATGGGAACGGCTTTCATGGAACACGGCCAACCGGAAAAGAAGTTAGCGGAGATTTTTGGTCCAGCCCAAAGAAGGTAACCCCGTATGGCGCGCCACCAGTACCAACCAAGCACAATCACAAAATTTTTCTGCTCTGGATGTAAACACCCAACCATTAGTGCAGAAAAAAACATAACACCCACACCCGCAGGGTGCTATGCCAAAGCCCAAGGCACCCGAAAAAATTTTCCAAA
>JANWWX010000274.1 GCA_025057195.1 Leptospiraceae bacterium
GAGGTTACCGAAGCTGTGTGTGCCAAGGAGGGCAAGCGCGCAGCAGCACACGGCAAAGCCAAGCTATGCAGCGCATTATAGCTCTCCATATCCCAGTAAACCTGCACAATGATAATCCCTTCGCTGCCATCGTTGTGGGTGCGGAGTTTTTGCCGTGATGATTTCTAAAAAACTTGTCCGGGCGCTGGCGGTAACAAGGATGCCCGCAGGCGGTGAGTAGCACATGAGCTTGGCTACGTATTCAGAAATACGGCGGCTTCTGACGGTACTTTCGATTGCCATCCAGTTTGCTTTGGATCTCCTCGTTTCCTACCTCTATCGCCCGCGGGGCCTGCGCCCTCGCTCGCTCACGCGGCGTATTGTGGCCCTCATCGTACGGTTGATCCTGCGCCGGCCGGCGGGGATCATCCGTTTCCCGGTGCGGTTGCGCCAGACCATTGAGCGGCTGGGACCGACTTATGTTAAATTGGGGCAAATACTCTCGCTACGCGAAGACATCCTGCCGCGGCGCATCACGTACGAGC
>JANWWX010000275.1 GCA_025057195.1 Leptospiraceae bacterium
CTGGTCGGTGTCGTGCCTTATTTTCGTGATGCTAAACCTTGTGGAGGAGGGTGTTTTCCCAGACGCCGAGGGCTTGAAGCCAGAGGATCAGGCATTAACATTCAGTAATTGCAATATGGAAGTCAAAATATAGGGTGCTTCGGGGCATATTTACACAGAATTTTTACGATTTTCACCAGCGAAACCCCATCCACAACCATAACCGACAGAACAAAACGATAGAATGTAGGAAGCACAATAGAACTCAAAGACAAATAAAGACTAACTCTATGAACTCTGCCTTGATGTGCCTTGGTGGTTCCTAACAACCATTTCTTGGGTAGTTACATGTTACTGAGAGTCCCCCCTAATCGCCAAAAACGATCAGGGCGCCGCTGTAGCAGGCCACCCACACCTCACGCGTCTCAGCGTCGAATGTAATCCCGATGGGCCTTTTGGGCACTGACACCGTTTGCAACACCTTGAGTGATTCTGTATCCACTTTGCTTACAGTATCAGAGCCATAGTTAACCACGTAGAG
>JANWWX010000276.1 GCA_025057195.1 Leptospiraceae bacterium
GATCGCCTCCAGCATGGTCGCAACCACTTTTGCGGAAATGGGGACGCGCGGCTCTACTTTACGGTCTTGCCGTGCATAGCCATAGTAGGGTATGACTGCGGTGATGCGCCGTGCTGAGGCGCGCCGTAACGCATCGACAATGAGCAAGAGCTCCATCAGATTATCGTTCGCTGGGTTGCCGGTGGATTGGATGACAAAGACATCCGCACCGCGCACATTTTCGGAGATTTTGACCGAAATTTCACCGTCGCTGAAACGCCTGCAATCCACCCCGCTCAGCTTGGTGCCAAGGCAATCTGCTATTTCCTGTGCCAGCTCCGGATTGGAGCGGCCCGCGAGCACTTTGAGTTCTGCCTCAACCATTGCCGGGTTTCGTTGCGCGCACTCCCGATTTTGTTCATAATGTTTTTCCGGAACACGCTGTAAACCATTATGCAGAAATTGTAAGCACCCAAGAATTGGTTGTTTAAAAATGCAAAAGCCACCAAGCACACCAATCCTATGGCCATGCTGCAATCCA
>JANWWX010000277.1 GCA_025057195.1 Leptospiraceae bacterium
CCATAAACCAGCGACGAGACACTGACCCGAAGCGCCGAGGCCACGCAAAGCAACGCGTCATATTCTTCGGGGTTAAGCCGGGGGTGACAATGCGGTAAGGCCCTTCAGCGTCGTTGTAAGACCGGGTGACACGCGCCGGATGGGGTTACGCATCTTGAGTCGCAAAAAGCGCGCGGCGAAGCGCATGATCTCGCGTTGGTGTTTTTGCCAGTGCTCTGCGCCCTTTTTGGGCTTTTCCATAGCACCTTGTGCCACTGGGCCACTTCCCTTTTTTCCATACCTTTGGTTAGGTAGTTACCTCTAATCCAGCACTTTGCGGACCACGAGCCGATGGTTGTTTTGATCGCTGATCCAAATGTGGTTGTTATCCCAAAGCACCGCGACTGGATATTTTAAGCCTGTTTGTGAAGTTGCCGGAGTGCCATCGGAAAAACTTGTTTGGCCAATGACCAATTGTGCGGGCGCATAATTGCTTTCTATCGGCAACGCAAAAATAAGGACCCGGTGGTTA
>JANWWX010000278.1 GCA_025057195.1 Leptospiraceae bacterium
ACCATGCGCTAAGTCCATGCCCAAAAAGGTATCGCCAGGGTTGAGCAGCGCAAAAAAGACAGCAAGGTTGGCCGAAGCCCCACTGTGGGGTTGCACATTGGCAAAGCGTGCGTTAAAAAGCTTTTTTACCCGCTCCAGCGCCAAATTTTCGACCATGTCTGCCGGACCACAGCCGCCATAATAGCGCTTTCCGGGATAGCCCTCGGCATACTTATTAGTCAGCGTTGAGGTATAAGCCTCAAGCACGTTGCGCGAGACAAAATTCTCTGAGGCAATCAGCTCAAGGTGGGTTTCCTGCCTTTCGTCTTCTGCGGTGAGAGCACGGAAAAGCTCTGGGTCGCTGTGCTCCAGCTGCTGATACGGCATAGTGCGCAGGACGGTGGGCGCGACATGCCGCAAAGGAAAAAGGTAAAAGCAATCCCAGGTAAGCACCCAACGATGGGTGGTGCAAACCGTCTGGGCTGCCCCTATCAGGAAATGCAGAATTGCTATTTTTTACCGTTTCGTGC
>JANWWX010000279.1 GCA_025057195.1 Leptospiraceae bacterium
CGCCTGTAGCTCCTTGCCATCCGCCTCTAAAGCTAGGTGCGCACCATAGACCCAACCGGTCAAGCCATTGCTGGCCGTGACTTTGTACCAATAGGTGTTATGTTTACCGATCGGGACTTTTTCCGCACTGCGTTGTACAACCCGCACTTCCTCGCCGCGCGTGAGTCTACCAATCTCGACGGCGGTGGTGTTGGGGGCGATGCGCACCCGCAGATCTGGTGTGGTGACAATTGTCGTCGCCGGTAGCTGCGCTGTATCGTCTGTGACCACTTCTGTTCCTTTTCGGCATGCTGCGAGGAGCAAACAGGCTGCAGCGCAGGCCAGCGCTAAGCGGGACCCCATGGCCTCGGGCTGCTGGCGGGATTGGGGGGTAAAGCACAAAGTAGTTGTAACCACCCAACGATGGGTAGTGCAAACCGTCTGGGCTGATCCTATCAGGAAATGTGGAATTGCTATTTTCTACTGTTTTGTGCCACTGGCTTGGCGGTGTTGGGTGGTTTGGAAGAT
>JANWWX010000027.1 GCA_025057195.1 Leptospiraceae bacterium
TTCGAGGCTGGGGCTGCCGTCGCTGGCAGCAAGTAGGATGCGGTCACCCATCTGCTCGGCTAAGCGATAGCGAGAGAAAGGTATAAATTGCTTGTGGGTTTTATGCTCTGCTGCGCGGAAAATAGCGCATTGTGGTAAGCTGAGTTTGATCCGTGCCAATTGCCATTCGGTTTCTGCAGGCCGGGCCGATGCGGCAAGTTCGAGCTCAACAGAATCGGGGCCATGCTTGCGTACGCGGCGGATCTGCTCAAGCACCCAACTCTGGTTGGCATCCTTTTGCACCCGCTCCAAGGCATAGACAACATCCTCCGGTGAGACTGGACCTGGTTTGAGGTGCAGCCAGACCCGCCTACCCTCCCGTTTTTCCGCTGCAACCAAAACCGGTTCGAGTTTTCCGTCCGGCGTGTATTCATAAAGACGGCGGTGCAGGAAGTTGACCACCATGACCGTGGATTCGTCCACCGCATGCAGCGGATCGAGGATTTCGGCCCGGTACTTCAGGGGTATGGTGATGGTATGGGGGTCTTTCGCCGGCCTGTGGCAGCAGAGACCTATGCATAAACCTGCAACCCAGCGTGCCAGTTTCTTTGTCATAACATTAAGCACGGAGCAGCAGGCGATGGGTGCACCGCTCGTCTTGCGGTGCCAGTAAATGAGCGGGAAATGGGAATTGAACCCACGACCCTCTCCTTGGCAAGGAGATGCTCTACCTCTGAGCTATTCCCGCGTGTAGCTGCCCATGGCAACTGTGCGAGCGGAGGGACTTGAACCCCCACGCCTTTCAGCACGGGAACCTAAATCCCGCGTGTCTACCAGTTTCACCACGCTCGCTGCTGCGTAAATTTTTTTTGGGTGATCGACGGGGATCGAACCCGCGACCACAGGAGCCACAATCCTGCGCTCTACCAACTGAGCTACGACCACCATTTTGCAAGCAGCCTACGCGCACGAAGGGAGTCGAACCCCTGACCCGCAGCTTAGAAGGCTGCTGCTCTATCCAGCTGAGCTACGTGCGCAGTCCGGTTTCCCACATGCACCGGCTGTTGCGGCTGTGCCAACATGCCACACGTACGCTACAAGTCCGGTGGACTGGTCGCAACCCGCCGCGCGTGCCGACCCCTGTGGGCCACTCATCCGCCGCACCGGCCTGCACGCAGTTTCGGGATGATTGGATTTGAACCAACGACCCCTTGCTCCCAAAGCAAGTGCGCTACCACTGCGCTACATCCCGCAGTAAGGCTAAAAAAGGTTTGGAAATAGCGCGTCAAGAATTCCGAAATTTGTCGCAAGATTCGGGATGACTGGATTTGAACCAGCGACCCCTTGCTCCCGAAGCAAGTGCGCTACCCCTGCGCCACATCCCGTAGTGGAATGGAACAATCTAAAAGACAGCGCGTCAAGGTTAAGCCGACCAAACGACCGAAACCCACGAGTGTAGTTATAAAAAGGCCGGGAAGGTCCCGGCCCCCAATTTACCACTCAAGGAGTGCACTTCCAAGCTGTGGCGCGGGCAGTGTACTGCTTGCCCAACTTTGGATGGTTATGCGAAACCACCGTGAGGAAAACCTTGTCGGCCTGCAGTGCCTTTGCCTCAGCGCGGATAGACTCCTCCACAGTTGCACGGTCCATCTGCACAAACTTGTTACCGGCGTTGATTTCACCCAAACGCTGGCAGCCTTTGACCGCATCGCTGTTGTCAACAATCTGCAACGCAGCGAGCGACCCGGCCGCCAATACCGTCAGTGCAGTGCTAAGAAACTTTTTCATTGTGTCCTCCTTACCCTTTCGGTATTTTTATTATAGCCTATACTTTGCGATTTGCCATCCGTAATTACTGCAGGTAGTTTGCGTAAAAATACGGAGAAGTCCCATTAGGTAGATGCTATTGTGTGCTTGCGGCAAAAATATCTGGTGTTTTGCCCTAATACCAAGTGCTGCTTGGCATAGCCATCTGTAAAGTCAGGCAGTTTGAGTTAGGACTGTTTTAGCTAAAGTGAAAATCGTCTTATCGTGGATTTGTGGATATTTGGCATACCTCAAGGACTAAAGCCATGAAAGTGCCGTACCACCAAAATTCTATACACAGCAGGCGTAGTTAAAAAACTGCTAAGATGGCCATTTTTGATGAATGCTATAGTTCGCATGCCGACCTGTCACACCGGCCAGCCGATCTGGAGCAATTCTGGGAAAAGCAAATCGCCCAGCTCAAAAAAATCCCACTCGACGTCCGGGCCCAGCGCAAAACCAGTCGTAAGCTTTTGACAGAACAAAATCTGGCTATCGAATTCCAGAGTGCCGGCAAATATCACCTGCAGGCTCGCTTCATTGCGCCGCGAAAACTTTTCGGTCGCCCGCCTCTGGTTGTAATTTTTCCTGACTATGGCTGCGAGCCCATAATTTTCAAGGGTCTAATGAATGCCGGCATCGCGCAATTGGTGGTTCGCATGCGTGGTCACGAGGCACCCCGGCCAGTGGCCACCGAACAGCCAGGTGGCAGCAAAGAAAAAAAACGCGAGGAACGCCAACGCAGCTATGGCTATTTTGCTGAACACCTGCTTGAACCTGAAGAATATTATGCGGCCAAAATCTATCTTGATGCGTATAGAACCCTTGAAATGGCACGACTGCGCCGGGAAATCGACAGCTCACGCATCGGTATCATCGGGTACGGCGTAGGGGCAGCACAGGCGCTTTTTGTCGCTGCCTTCATGCGGCGCGGTGAAGCGCTCTTCCTTGACAATCCAGCATTTGTGCATTTGGATGTAACGCAAAATTTGGCCGAGGCGGACTATGCCCGCGAAATTAACGAAGCAGCACGTGGTAACAAGAAGTTGCGCCAGCAGATTAAAACCAACCTGCGCTACTTCGATCCGGTCTACTTCGCTGACCGGATTCGTACTCCTGTGGCCTTTTCCGTCAACCTGACCAACAAGCTGATTGCGCCGCATGGCGCCTTCGCCCTGTTCCACCTTCTGCAGTGTGAAAAAGACATGTACCTTTTTACTGAGGGGGATCCCGTGGCCCTTGCCGAGGAGCGCCGTAAATCAGCAGCCAATGCGGTGCGCTTCTTTAGATACCACCTTTTGGGGGAAAGCGAGGCGCAGTCCGAAACAGGAGATTGACGCCCTTTTTTACTTTTCTGCTCTAACCACAGAACGGCAATGGCCAATGGCTGTAATCGTGACACAGCTTTGGAATAATCTGGTGCTATTTTTTACCATTGGGGTATTTCTCGAGCTTGCCATTTCCGCCATCTTCTCCATACGCCTGATCGATGAGCTGCTCAGTTCTACTTTGCTCCGATCGGTTAAAAATTTGCTGGTCCTTTTGGCAGCATTTGGCCTGTGTGCAAAAATGGAACAGCTTCGCCTTTTTTTTGGCACCAAAATCCAGCTGCCGGAATTCGTGCATTACATCCTTTCAAGCCTGGTCTTGGCAAGGATGGCGAATTTGGTCCACGACTTTTGGGGCTACCTCCGCTCGCGCAGTAAGAACATGTAGCACCCTACCGTTTGGACTTCCGAAAACACTTTCCAAGTTAGGACGGTGACTATTCCTCATGCCGCAGTAATTGCCGCAGTGTGTCTGCCATAGACCACGCCACATGACAATTAAAGATTGGCTGGCTGCCCATATTGTCGCAGATCCCCAAGCACTAGCCTGGTTTGCTGAACCAGAGTCCGAAGATCGCATCCGCCGTGCGTACCGTGAGCTTTTGAGTGGTTATGCCATCGACACCTCTAAAATCTTGAAGCCAACGCGGCTTTTGGCAAGCGGAGAAAACTTTACTGGGAGCGTCACCGTGCACGAGATCAGTTTTTATTCGATCTGCGCGCACCACTTCCTACCTTTTTACGGCAAGGTGGCCATCACGTACGTTCCCGGAACGATGATCATTGGTCTGGGTAAATTCCCACGCTTGGTGCAGGCATTTTCTCGCCGCTTCCAAATCCAAGAGGATCTGGTGCGCCAAATTGCGGAAGAGGTCATGCGCTCGGGTGGGGCAAAAGGGGTGCGCGTACAGGCGACGGCACGCCATTTATGCATGTGTAGCCGTGGCCCTTCTGACGACAACGCGGAAACCCTAACAGAATTTGCGCTGGGGGTCCTTGCATAATGCGCGTTGTTTACCTGACCGATGTCCACGATAATTTTGCCGGCGTCAGCGCTGTGCTCAACCACACTGAGGGTGATCTTTACATTATCTCCGGCGACCTGACATACCATGCCTTTGGCAGCGATGACGAGGCGCTTTTTCGTTTTATTGAATTGCAAGAGAAAATCCGAAACCTTGCCGCAGACCCCGATAATCCCTTAGCCACATTGCAATACGCCAACGCGGCCAAAAACGGTGCGCCGGTCAAAATCCGTGCCGAGGAAGGGGAAGAATACCTGCGCCTCGCAGCCCGCGCCAAAGAGGAATTGCTGCGCAAATACCAGACTCTCGCTAAGGCGATCATCCCCACCGGCAAGCGCGTGTTCATGATTCCCGGCAACTATGACCTGCCGCTAGCAGAAACTGCAGTGGCGCCATTTAGCTTACATGAAAATGTGCGCGAAGTGGACGGCATCCGCTTTGCTGGCTACGGCAGCGCACCCGTTTTCACGCCCGGCATCCCCGAAGAAATAGCCGCCCGCTTTGAAGAACACCGCAGCGGTAATGTCTGGCAAAGCCGTCCGCGCGATTTTTTCCTCGCACACGATGCCGATGTCTATGTCCTGCACAATCCAGCCTACGGCACGCTCGACAAACTGCCGCGCTATGGCCACTGCGGCTCGCCCGGAATCCGCCAGGCGGTAGAGCAAAAATCCCCCAGGCTGGTGCTTTCGGGACACATCCACGAGTGCTATGGCCTGCTCAAGATCGATCAGACTTTTTTTCTCAACCCCTCCAATTTCGGCTCGGTTGAGACACTCGACGGTGAGCAAGTCGGAGGCTTTTTCGCCACGATCCTTCTGCAGCAGAGTGACGAGCGGGTGGTCTATGTCCGTGAGGTGTTATGGCAGCGCTTTCTGAATGGGAAATTTTATACGATAGCTGCCATAAAAATCGACAAGAACTACCGGGCAAGTGAGCAGGTACTCGACGCAAAACTTTTTGCGGAATTCGGCCCGTTCCTGCGTTAGCATGCGTAACCCATTTCCGGACAATCCCGTATTCCAAAAATTCTTGGGGCTCAAAGACTATTTCCGGAAATTCACGACTCCGGAGTCGGTGCGCCGCACGCGCGAACTCGCACGTGTCGCCCGCATCCTCCAAAAGACTGGTGAAAAAATTTCGTTCGACCTTTTGGGCTCGGTAAACTTCGGCATGGCGGTGGAAAACTCCGACGTCGATGTTGTGATGTATTTGGACTGCGGCCACGAGGAAGAGGCGCGCTACGATAACACCCCGATGCTGCGCATCTACGAATCGCTATTTTTTGCCACCATCCTGCGTGAGGTGAGCAACAATCCTTTCCGCTTGCAGATTGTGGATTTTATCAACCTACGCCGCCTTGACCGCGCCATCCGCGAACCTGGATTCGACGACGACATCATCGCGCGCTTTGTCTTTTATCGTACCATCTGCCGGGGGGTCAACAAGCCACCGATCCGCCCTTACGAGAAAGCCATCGCGGGAAACAAAGAACTTTTTCGGCGCATCGAAGAAACCCTCACGGCGGCTCTTGTCGAACTGACACGCTCATCCAGCCACCGCTTGTCGTTCCACAAGTATGTCAGCCGCCTGCAGGAGCAAAACGTGAAAATCCCTCCTTCCATGCTCGAGAAGATCCAGGATTATTTGAACCTCACCGCCAATGGCTGAACATAGCGCGCTGGTGGAACTTCTGGCCAACATCCGCCGCTGCCGCCACTGCGAGCCGCATTTGCCTTGGGGAGCAAAGCCCGTTTTGCGTGCGCACCCACAAGCACGCATCCTGATTGCCGGCCAGGCACCGGGAACGCGGGTGCATGAAACCGGCATTCCCTGGAACGATGCCAGCGGCGATCGGCTGCGCAGTTGGCTCCAGCTCAGCCGCGAAATTTTTTACAACGAAAAAATTTTTGCGATCTTGCCAATGGGTTTCTGCTACCCCGGCAAGGGCAAGTCGGGGGACAATCCGCCGCGTGCAGAATGCGCACCGCTCTGGCGTGCTCAACTGCATGCACTTTTACCCGAATTGCGGCTGATCTTGGCCATCGGCAGCTATGCTGTGCGCTATTATTTACCACAATTTCAGGGCCGCCCCCTGGCAGTGGCCATTGCAGAAACTGACTACCGCCATGACTGCATTTTACCTTTGGTGCACCCTTCACCACGCAATAAACTTTGGCTGAGCCAAAACCTGCATTTTGAAAAAAAGATTGTGCCACTGGTGCGCAGGCGAGTGCACGCGCTGTTGTAGTGCTGAAAGTTACCGTTAATTTTTCCAGAAGAGCTTTACCAAAATGGCAACTGCGGAGGAAACCAAAAGCCCCATCAGCCATTGCAGGAAAGTGTAAAGTTGGCTGAAGCGCCTGTCAATCTGCTCGAAGCGTTTGTCAATTTCTGCGAAACGCTGTTCCATTTGCTCAAAACGCCTGTCCACTTGCTCAAACCGCCGATCCACTTGTTCAAAACGGGTTCATGTCCTCCCGTGGGAGCTGCATTTCGTGGCGCAGTTCTTGTCAAGGTGCACAAGTGGTGGGCTTATGCCTTTAGTACCAACACGACATCGCTTCGGAAAAGCTTTCTTTGGATTTTATAGATGACTTCAGCGGCTTTGCTTTCGAGCCACTGGCTGAAGACATCATCGAACATATATAGACAAAGTAGCATAACATGACCCGGTTGGCAAACCAAAAACGCCAGAAAGGTTTGTTTTACCTGTAGCAAATTTCCGAGTTAGTTAATCCCCGATGTCCTCCAATTCCTCACCATAAAAAGGAAATGCTTGATCGAGATAGATCTGCGCTAGGATCTCAAATCTCTCCGATATGGTTTCTCCGTTTTGTGCGGCAAAATAGCGGTAGCGCTGGATCAAGTATTCCACTGTGGGGTCTTCTAACGAAAACTCGACTTGCAGCGAGTTGAGTTTGCGGATCAGCCAATTGATGTTATAGACAGTATAGTCGCCCAGTATCTCCAGCGACACAATCGAAGGCTCAAACTTGCGCAGCACTTCGCAGGTATAAAGTGCACGGCGGAACGCGTTGGCGTCTCCGCGCAGACCATCCTGGATATTTCGGCTTAAGCTTTCGATCATGCCCATCTGCGGGGAAAGATAATCAAGCATTTTGACCATAAATTGTGGGAATTCATCCATCGCTTTCATGGGATCGATGGGTTCATTGATTTTGCGGAAGAAATCCATGACCAGGCGCTGGTTATCGTTTTTGGGCTCAGGGTCATAAAGTGGGATGTAGAGGTATTTTACTTGGTAGGCAAAACGGCTTTCTTTGGGAATATAATACTCAATAGTTACCGGTTCTTTGTAGTAATTGTCGGATTCTGCCTGGGCGATTTTCGGGACTGTCTCCAACGCCTTGAGCACGGCGACATTTTCGGTCACCACGCGCACGCCCCCGGCACGCCGGGTGAGCAGGTTGCGCATCATCCGCCGGGAGACTAGCTCTGCCATAGCTTAAGGATACAGGATTTTCACAAAAACGGCAATTTCAAATGATGGAAAGAGGTTTGGTAAAAACCCAATTTTCAAAAGCACCTTTTTCTGCCGAACGCTTGGCCAGATGTTCCAGCCGGCGCAGCACTTGCTCGGCGTTGCCCGCCAAGACACAGTCGGCCACAAAACCACAACCAGGATTTTTTGCCATCGCCTGCAACGCCGCAAAAAGTTTGCGTGTCGCCTGCTCTGCCGCAGCAGATTCTGTCTTTTGGCTAAAAATGACCAAAATGGTATCGTGGCCCACTCGGGCGACAAGCGGAGCACAGTCGGCTGCAAAGTGCTGGCGCAGGATGCGGATGGTCGTGCGTATGGCGTTTTGGTCGAGCGGGGCCAGCTTGAGCAGTGCTGCAGCAAACGCCCGACCACTCAGGAGGCGTTCTTTCAGACAAAAAATGGCATAGGGGGCGCTATAAAGCCCGTCTTTATCTAAAATCGCGTTTTCATAACTCCATTCTTTAGCTAAAAGTGTGCTCTTTTCCTGTAACCTCTCTAAAATTTTTTGCTGCAATTCGGGCGAAAGCTCTGTGGGCTTTTCAAACGCCAGGCCAACGCACAGCGATCGCTCGCCGTCAAAAAAATACCACCTCTTCCGGTCTGAAGAGACCCAATAGGATGCTTCTTCGGAAAAATGGGGGGGCGCTTCCAATGCCATCCCCTCCCCGCGGATCCAAAGGCCACCGGACAGCTCAAGAAAGCCTTCCCAGTGGGAGCGGAGGAAACTTGTCCGGCGGATGAAAAGTGCTGCCGAAAGTGCTCCAGACATTTGGTAAAGCTCGTGTAAAAAAGAGCGGATAGTATTCTCAGAAAGCGTGCCGGGCCTATTCTGCCAAGCATGGGGCACTGGCTGCATCTTGATATCTTTTGGTTGCGCGCGGGCAGGCTTGATGCTGCCGTGGCGGAATGCCGCAAGTGCCCAAAATATTAAAGCCCCTGTCAGAAGGTAAAGCGCTGCAATTTGCCCTAAATAGCGCTCTGCCATGCCAGCAAGGTATGTACTGAACTGCATGCGCCTGAGACTTAATACTGCGATGCGCAGTTTGCGGCCCTTGCTTTCCCAAAGATAGAGCTCGTAAGGCAACGTGCCGGGGGTGGGTGTTTTTTGCGTGAGGAAACTTTTATATTCCTCTTTTGCCATGCGCCGCGCGTCGTACATGGCGCCCAAAAAGTCGCCGCGGAAATTAGTGATGCGCAGCGCTGCTGCGTGCGGATTTTCTCGGAAAAGCTGCGGCAACGCATCGATTAAGCTTGGCTGCGAATCGTGTGCCATCACCAACCGAGTCAAATCCGCATCGAGTTTGGCTGCATCGTAGGCCGAATGCGCATAGTAGTGCGCAAAAAGGACGGCCATTCCCGCTGCCACATAGAGTGCATAAAAAATAGCGTAACGCGCCAAGCGGCCCATGCACTCGATTATCGGCAATGGAACCGTCCAAACTTGGCTGCGGTTGCTAAAAATAGGCAAAAAACGCCGCGTAAGTTTGCCACAGCATGCGCGCGCGCGAGGTCACCGGAAAATCCGCCCCCAAGCGCAGCGCCCAAATTTCCCCAATGGCGATGCGGAGTGCTGCGCCCAAGTCTAAAAATACCCTATCGCCAGTGGCATCGTGGCCAAGTGCCTGCCGGAAATGCACGTTGGTTTCGGCGGAATAGCGTCCCAGCCAGGTGTAGCTTGCCATCAGCCGCGCCATCAGTTCTGTATCGGTGTGTGGGTTGACATAAAGCACCGGTGTATTGTGGGCATGGCTGTGGTGGCCGACGGTCTGCTGCAATCCTAAAAGCAGCGCAAAGCGCCAGTTGAAAAGCTGCTGCCACAAATTGGCATAGGGCACTGCCATGAAGTGGTCTGCCCCCAACCCGCGGGCGTGGTTGCCGGTGGGAGTTTCGAGTTGGCTTCCCAGCGAAAAGCGTATGCCAGGCCGCGTGATCAGGTATGCCTCAGCAAAAAGCGTGGTATTGCCCAGGCCAAAGGTATTGCCCTGTGGGCCGCTGAGGGCAATCATCGGCAAAAAGCCACCGGCGCGGAAAAACCGGTGCTCGTAAACCCCAGTCAGGGCGTTTTGGACATAGCTGCCGCGCCCGCCAATATCAAAGCTGGTGTAGCGGGTCTCCAGCGCGAGCTGTGATGGCAAGACGCCAGTGCCCGCCAAGGCGCGCTCGTTGGCACCACCGGCGACCGGCAGCGGGCAGATGCCCATCCCACAGCTGGCGTGGAGTTCAGTGTTATGCAAAAGCGTTGTGGCCAAAAATGCCTTGATGCAAAATACATGAAAAAAATTTTTCAGCAAAAACATAAACCCTCCCAAGAATAAAAGTGTTAGAAAAATTTTAGGCTTTAGCGGGAGGGATTAACCAGGCTTGAGCAATAAAAAAGGAACGGCTGGCATTGTGGGCAAGGACACATCCCATCCGCCAACCCGATTAGAGCGATGCAAGACAAGGGAGAAAAACGCAGCTACCGCCAGGAGTTTTGTGAATT
>JANWWX010000280.1 GCA_025057195.1 Leptospiraceae bacterium
GGTTGAATGGTACGAAGACTATTACAACAACCGAAGGCCACACACAGAACTCAATGGCTTGACACCACATGAAAAATTTTATGGCAAAGCTCCCGCAAAGCAGGTTGCTTGAGTGTCACCTATCTCACCGGGTTGTACATTTGTTTGTGTTGAAATCACTTGCCCTTAGCGCTGGCTTTTTGAGCCTGCAGCATGGAACAGCAATTCGACTATGTGGTGATCGGGGCAGGCCCGGGTGGTTATAGCTCTGCCATCCGTGCCGCACAATTGGGGCTCAAGACTGCAATCATCGAACGCGAGCATGCCGGGGGAGTCTGCCTCAACTGGGGCTGCATCCCAACCAAGGCACTTTTGAGCTCTGCGCATTTGCTGTTGCGCCTGCGCGAACAAAAGCTGGGTATCGTTGCAGAGGGGCTGCGCGCCGAACTACCGACAATCATCGACCGCTCGCGCGCGGTAGCAGCACGGCTTGAATCCGGGATCAAATCGCTTTTTAAAAAATACG
>JANWWX010000281.1 GCA_025057195.1 Leptospiraceae bacterium
AAAAATGCAGATCACCTTGCCCTGTTTCTGCAGTTCAGCCGCCTGGCGGAATGCGCGCATGTTGATCCGCGTCATCAAATCCGCCATGCCAGGGTTGTCGGTCATGTCGCGCTTGGAGCAGACCAAAAGGCTGTTGATAGTATAAAGTCCCAGCCGGGTAAAATCCGTGAGGAATACTAGCCTGCCAGCAATGAACACCATGGCATCGGCCAGCCGCCGTGCCTCTTTACTGCGGTTGTAGAGAAGGCCATAGATGGCAGCCGTGTCAAAATGGCTCAGGTGGTTGGAAATGATCGTCACTGGGAATTTGCCCAAAAGCGGCAAGATGTCATCGAGGTTTTCGTCACCTTCCACCCGAAATTTTTTCAACATGGGCGAGAGGAACTCGATGACGAAGTCGCGCAATTTTTCATCGCGCGGGGTATAAACCCCCACTTCGTCCAACTTGGATTCGTCCTGGAAGGTTTCCATCACGCGCGGCACGGGGGTTTCGGCCGAGAGC
>JANWWX010000282.1 GCA_025057195.1 Leptospiraceae bacterium
AGGATATCCCCGAGGATTTGCGCGAATACATGCCTTTTGCGGGTTAGCCCGAAACCGCGCGGCAGGCCACTGGCACGGGTAGCTATTGGGTTTTTTGCAGCGAGGGGGGGAATAATGGGAGTGGTATGCGTAGAACCTTCTTTCTTTAGGTGAACACTCGAGCCAACCATGTCTCTCAATAACCAATGCGTGGGTGCTGACGCGGCTTTAGGATTTTGAATCCTCTTGTCCGCCTATCTACTGCAGAAAGCCGGGTGCGTGGCACAGCCATTCCGCGCCTGGTTTGTAAGCACTGACCCGCGCTATCCCGAGCGCTATCCTTTAGATAGCATCCTTTACCGCTGTCCTCATTCGGGAGAGCTTTTGGAAGTGCGCCACGATTTAGATGCGCTGCGCCAAAAAAGCGCACAAGAGTGGCGCGAACTTTTTGACCGGCGTTGGCGCTCACGCCATGCGATCGACGCTTCCGGTGTGTGGGGCAAGCGCGAATGGGTTCTGCC
>JANWWX010000028.1 GCA_025057195.1 Leptospiraceae bacterium
ACAAAAGGCTTAACAGCACCATCCGTGGTTCGGCTCAGGAAATAATAGACTTTTTCATCCACACGTGCGGCAGCGTCGAGCACACCATCCCGATTGAAATCAATAAAAAAAGGCTGCGGGATAATGACTGTCGAGCGGATGGCGTTGGACATCAGGTCTGAATTTTGCCACAGCCGGTTGGTGAAGCTGCCGCGCGGCTGGTATGGTAAAATCGCGATCCGGGTGAACTTGACTCCATTCTCGTTGCGGTAGGCGAAGAATTTCCCTTCGGCAGGCAGAAAAAAATCGGTGAAACCATCCCGGTCAAAGTCGGCGCACAGCGCACTCTGTTCCAGGTTATCGACATAGATCGGAAAGACCAACCGTTCGCGGATTATTGTCTCTGGCTGGCTAAAAACCCCATTACGAAAACGGCGGACATTCACCTGAAGCTGTGCCAATTCAATCAAGTCCTCGGCGCCATCGCTGTCAATGTCGGCAAAGTCAATCGCAGCGGTGTCTATGCTCAAAAATACTAATTGGCGCGGGTTTAGGCTATTGTCAAAAATCTGCAAATTTTTGCCACGCCCGACATAAAACCAATGTGCGGTGCCAACTCGGAACACCCCACCCATTTCAGGGATAAAGGGAAGCTCCTGCATGCGGTAGTTTTCAGCAGCGGTGAGGCCAAAGACCAGCATTAGGGATAGCACCGTCAGGCTTTTGCCGACCCACACGATTGAGCGCTCAAGCATGTGTACAGGATGAGAATTACAGAACAAGCGTAAATTCCCAAGCATGGCTAATTGTATCAGGTTAAAAAATAAAACTACCGCCTCTACCTTTAATAAAATAAACTATTTCAAGGAATTGCCTGGGATTTACTGGCCCCACCACTCGGGGTGGGAGATATAATTAGCCAGGCTCCAGAAAATCCCGCAGCTTGCGCATGCGGGTTGGTGCGCGCAGGCGGCGCAGCGCCTTTGCCTCGATCTGCCGGATCCGCTCGCGGGTGACCTTGAACACGTAGCCGACCTCCTCGAGGGTGTGTGTGTAGCCATCGTCCAAGCCAAAGCGCATGCGGATGACTTTTTGCTCGCGGGCCGGCAACGTAGCCAGCACTTGCTTGAGCTGTTCGGCTAAGATCGACTGGGCGGTCACCTGCAGCGGGCTGGGTGCCTTTTTGTCCTCGACAAAGTCGCCCAGTTCAGAATCTTCATCCTCACCCACCGGGGTTTCCAGAGAAACGGGATCTTTGGCAACGGTTTTCACCTGTTTCACTTTGATCACCGGCCAGCCTAAGCGCTCGGCGACCTCCTCGTCGGTTGGTTCACGGCCTGTTTCTTGTAAGAAAAGCCGTGCCTCGCGGTTGACCTTGTTGATCTGTTCGATCATGTGAGATGGGATGCGGATGGTGCGCGCCTGCTCAGACAGGGCGCGGGTGATCGCCTGGCGGATCCACCACGTAGCATAAGTAGAAAATTTGTAGCCTTTGCGGTACTCAAACTTTTCTACTGCCCGCATGAGCCCAATGTTGCCTTCTTGGATCAAATCAAAGAAGTGCATGCCGCGGTTGGCAAAACGTTTGGCGATCGAAACGACCAGGCGCAAGTTGGCGTTGATGAGTTCTTTTTTGGCGGCATCGATTTCGCGTTGCCCGCGCGCGATTTTTTCACCCCAAAGCAAGATGATGAGGGTGGGCGAGCCGGCCTCTTGTTCCATCCGGCGCAGCTTGCGCTCGTTGTTGCGAATGTCTTTGATGATGTTTTTTACGTCTTCCACCGAACAGCCGAGCTCACGCTCAACGATGTGTAAATCTTCGTTGCGTTCGATGTAACGGTTAAACGCCTTGATGCCTTTTACGTCATAACCGTAGCGTTCCTTGAGCCGCAGGAAGTGCCGCTTGATTTCCTTGATCCGGAAAACCATGCTCTTGATCTTGTTGACATGTTTCTGCAGTTCTTTTTGCGACACACCAATCCGGATGACATGCTCTGCTGCCAAGGCCTCCAGTTTTAGTATTTGCGCCCACAGCTCTTGGTGCTTCTTACTTTTGTGGGTATGGTTATAGCGCTTTAGTTTGGCCTTGAGGGCGGCAATCTGCTTGTCGTATTCAATGACAGGCTTCATCTCGCGCAGGAATTTTTCCCGCAACTCTTTCTGTTCTTGTGAACTAATGTAATAGGTTTTGGAGGCGCGCACCAGATCCGTGATTTTGATCGTGCCCTTTTCTACCCGACTGTAAGCGCGGATGAACGAATTGCGCAAAAGCGAGGAGCGCAGCACGGCGTCTTCGATGATATTTTCCCCCGCTTCGATGCGCTTTGCCAGTTCCACCTCTTTGTCGCCTGAAATGAGCGAAATTTTGCCTATTTCCTTGAGGTATAGCCGAATGGGGTCGTCCGCCGCACTGCCTTCACTTGCGCTGCTGGACTTTTTCTTCTTGGCCACCGCTGGGCGGAACTCTGGCTTTTGCAGCAAGAGCTGCAGCACCTCCAGGTCATAGCCGCGGTTGAGCATCTGCATTGCCAGATCCTGGATTGTCATCGTGCCTTTTTCCGGTGCTTTTATCTCGTAGCCCTGCGAGCGGAGTTCTTGGATCAGCGCTTTGGGGGCTTTTTGCTCACCCAAAGAACCAAAATTGCCGGGCACAAAGTTTGTGTTGATGTCACCGCGCCGGCCGACCCGCTTTTTTTCGTATTCTTCGACGATTTCTATCCCGTATTGGTTGAGCAGGATGAAGACATCGTCGATTTTATCCGAATTGGTCAGCTTCTCCGGCAAGATATCGTTGATTTCATCGTACGTGATTTCACCGTTGGCTTTGCCAATATGGATGATTTTCTGGATCTCAGGAAGTTGCTCGAGTTCCACGGGGACTCCTTGAAGCTAAAGGGTTGTTGGTGGTGATAACCTGCAAAGGTCGTGTCACTTATTATTTATGGGACAGCCTGTAAAGCAAGTGCCAAAAACATGGCCATTTTTGGGTTGCCTGCACCATGAATGCCTGCAGTTTGCCTTTGTGCCATGCATAAAATATATCCAGCTTTGGCGATTTTGGCCAAAAAATGCGTGAAACCAGTTAGGTGTAAAGGGCATGCAGCAGGGACCTTTTGGCAACATAAAGACTGACCCGCCATTTGCGAGCTTGGCAGGGCTATGGCAGGCTCGGGTGGCAAGCCATGGAGCAAAAACATTTGTTTACTTTGGCAATACCCAGTACTCCTACCAAGCAATGTGGGAGAGAGCAGCCAAAGCCGCTGGGCTTTTGCATCTGCTGGGGGCACAAAAAGGGGAACATGTCGCGGTCTGGATTCCCAATTCGCCAGATTTTCTCACACTATGGTTTGCGGCAATGCTGGGCGGTTATGTCGCTGTGACGGTCAATACCCTGCTAAAGGCTTTGGAAGTCGAATACATCCTCAACGACTGCGACGCGCGCATCCTGGTGACCACGCCGCATTTTTGGCAAATGCTGCAGCCGGTGCGGGACCGCCTCAAACTGCAGCACATCCTTTTGACAGAGCCGGCAAATTTCACTGGCACCCGCAATCTGCACGATGCCCTTATGCAAGCAGAACCGTTTCTCGCCAACGATCTGACGCGCAGCGACAAGGTAGAAATCATCTACACCTCTGGTACCACGGGCCATCCCAAAGGTGTGGTGCTCTCGCATGGCAACTTGCTTTACAATAGCTATGTCACCCACCAACTCATCGACCTGCAGGAAAACGACACGGCGCTCTGCATCATGCCGCTTTTCCATGTCAATGCACAGATTGCTTCGATGCTCTCCACATTGTGGGCCGGTGCTTCGGTGGTGCTCGAGGATGGCTTTAAGCCTCGCACGTTCATCGATACGCTCAAGAAATACCGGTGCACGACGTTCAGCGGTGTGCCCACGATCTATAACTACCTCAACGAATTGCCCGAGGCAGAAGGCGAAGACCTTTCGTTCCTGAAGGCGTGCATCTGCGGGGCAGCGCCGATGCCGGTCGAGGTCTTCAATAAGTTTGAAGCAAAATTCCGGGGAAAGATCATTGAGGGCTATGGCCTGTCCGAGGGCACCTGCGTTTCCTCGCTCAACCCGCTTTATGGCCAGCGCAAAATTGGTTCGATTGGCCTGCCGATCCCCGGCCAGGAAATGGCGATTGCCAATGCGCGGCTGGACGAACGCATTGAATTTTTACCCGACGGCGAAATTGGCGAGATTGTCATACGCGGCCCCAATGTGATGCAGGGCTATTACAAGAAAGAAGAGGCGACACGGGCGACAATTGTGGGTGGCTGGTTGCGCACGGGCGATTTAGGACAGCGCGACAGCGACGGCTATTTTTATATCACCGGCCGCAAAAAGGAAATGATCATCCAGGGTGGGGAAAACATCTATCCCAAAGAAATCGAAGAGGTGCTCTACCGCTTTCCACCCGTTGCCGAATGCGCGGTTGTGGGCTTGCCTGACAAAAAATACGGTGAGATCGTCGCCGCATTTATTATCCTGAAAGAAGGGTTTTCTACCACGGCGGCAGAAATACGTGCTTTTTTGCGCGACAAAATCGCCAACTATAAAATACCCAAGGTGGTGGAGTTTGTCACACGCTTCCCCAAAACTGCCACCGGAAAAATCCAAAAAAGTAAAATCGTGGAAGAATACCTAAAAAAAAGCTGAGTGCGCAGGAAAAGCTACGAACTGGTCTATTCTCCTGTTTACGATCTCAGTGACTGCACTGACATCCTTGCTGCGGGCAAATACCGCATGCTCTACGATGAACTGAAGCATGAGCGTTGGCACTGGCACGAGCCGCAGCCCGTGGCGGAGGATGTCCTGCATCTGGTGCATAGCCGTAGTTACCTGCGCGATTTTTTGGCTGCTAAAGTAACGCCGAGAACCGAACGCGCTGAAATCCCGCTCAGCGCCCGCCTGGTGCAGGCCGTGCGCACCGCCACGCAGGGGACGATCCTGGCAGCAGAGCTTGCGCTGCGCCATGGTGTGGCCTCCAACCTGAGTGGGGGATTTCACCACGCTTTTGCCGATCATGCAGAGGGCTTTTGTTTTCTCAACGACATTGTGGTAGCAATCCGCTATTTGAGGCAAAACCGGCCAGGACTCAAGGTCGCTGTCATCGATCTCGATGTCCACCAGGGCAACGGCACGGCGCACCTTTTGCGTGGCGACGACAATGCATATACTTTCTCGATGCATGAGAAAGATAACTATCCCCCCAAAGAAAAAGGGGACCAAGATGTGGATTTACCATCTTTTATTGGTGACAAAGAATACCTGCGCATTCTGGACGAAAATTTGGAAATCCTCAAAAAGCGCTTTTTTCCCGATTTGATTTTTTATGTTGCTGGTGTGGACGTCTACCGCGACGACATGCTTGGCAATTTGGGCTTGAGCTTTGAGGGTATTGCCGAGCGTGATCGCCGCATCCGCGATTTTTTACCCGAGGTGCCAATGGTGGTGCTCCCGGCCGGCGGCTATGCGCGCAATATGCGCGAAACGGCACAGCTCCACGCGCAGACCATACGAATCTTGCATGGGAGGATCGATTGAGCCAAAACTTCAATAGCTGGTATAACCGGATTTTCGCAGCGGTTTATGATCCGCTTTTAGCAGACGTTGAAAAAAATGTGCTGCAACAATACCGCCGCGATTTATTGGGCACGCTTGCGGGTGATGTGCTCGAGTTGGGCTGCGGGACTGGCGCCAATTTTGCGTTCTATCCACAAAACGTGAGGCTTTTGGCACTTGAGCCTTCCGACGCAATGCGCCGACGTGCCAGTGAAAAAAGCAAAAACGCCAAGGCCGCAATCCGCATCGAGCCTTGGCTTTTGGAAAGCCCCGAACTAGGAAAAGAATTCCCTAAACCAGCATTCGATGCCGCGGTCTGTACCCTGGTTTTGTGTACGGTGCCGGATCCCGATGCCACGCTGGGCCTTTTGTGGCAATACCTCAGGCCCGCTGCTCAATTGGTTGTGCTCGAGCATGTGCGGGCGAAAAGCCGATGTGGGCAGGTATTGCAGAATATGGCGACTCCGCTTTGGTGCCACCTGGCAGAAGGCTGCCATCTTAACCGTGACACGCATGCTGCCATTATGCGTGCTGGTTTTGTGCCAATCACTTACACCGAGTTTTGTTACGGATTGCCTTTTATCAGCGCCCTTTACCAGAAAAGAGAAAATGCCACATAAGCGTTTTGAATTCCAGGATTTGGAAGAGGTGGATTTGGAGCTACCGGCTGCCGGTAAGCTCACAGACAAAACGCTTTTTCTTTCGGTACTTTCGCAGGAGCAATTGTGGCAGGTGCTTGAGGAAACCGGTGTCGTGGCCGCGATCCGCCGGCGTGGCTATTGGCCGCTGCAGTTGGAAACGGAGTTTTTGACAGAGAAAAACCACCGGTTTTGGCTTTTATGGAAAAACGAAAAAATCCTGCACCTGAGGCTCCACCTTTCTTATTTCCGGTTGCACCGACACCCTCTGATGCCAGCCGTGAAATTGCTTTTTATCGATTGGATGCAGACACGCCATGTCCTGCATAAAAGGGAGCTCCACCACCTTTTCCCTGGCCAAGATGTCCCCGGGCTAGGCATTTTCCCGCAGTTGGCCCTTTTTCTGCGCCGACTGGTGGTCTTGACGCAAGCGAGCGGTGGCTTCAATATGCCCGAATACTTCCACGATGCAGTGCTTTTCCATCGTGCCTTCCGGTTCTATGATCCGCTCCGCGAAGCATTTTTCCGAGCACTCTTGCGCGATCTGCGCCGCCACGGAGTGCGCGCGATTTCACAGGCACTACAAACTGGCCGAGTGCGGGACCGTGACGGCAGGCTATGCGAATGGCGCAGCGCCGAAATGCTCAGCTTCACCCATGAGCCATACGCAGAGGTAGTGTTTGATCGCCGCTACGAACAGGCGGTGCGTGGGTTGATGCGCCAGTTTTCTTTCAGGATTGTCCCAGACGAAAATCCCGCATCATCTCCGCGGTAATTTTACCCTCGTAAAATGCCCGACCGATGATAACTCCCTCAAGCGGCAATGCGCGCAGCTTTCGCAAATCTTCGATGCTGCTGATTCCCCCTGAAGCCACCAACTGGATTTTAGGGAATCGTTGCAGCAGCATTTCATAAAGCGCAAAATCGGGACCTTCCAGCATGCCGTCACGGGCAATTTGTGTCACAAGAAAATTCTCCACACCTTTTTTCTGGAGCAAGTCCATGAATGCAGTGATTTCGGTGCCAGAATCTTTGAGCCAGCCTGAATGGCGCACGGTTTTTCCTAGCACGTCAGCGCTAATGAAAATTGCCTTTTGCCATTTTTCTAGGATTTTAGCAAAGGTGTCAGGGTCAACGAATGGTAGCGAGCCAAGGATCAAGAAGTCTTTTCCCGGTTCAAAGCCGTGATCGAAATAGAAAGTACAGTCCTCCAGGCTGCGGATGCCACCGCCTGCTTGGCAGGGGATATTGACCGAGCGGCGGATTTCGCAAAATAGCCTGCCGGCACAAATCTTCCCTTCTTTGGCGCCGCGCAGATCGACCAAATGCAGCCGTTCAGCACCGTGGTCGGCCAAATACCAGGCAAGGTCAATCGGCTTTTCGCTATAGACGGTAACTTCGTTGTAATTTCCCTGGCGCAACCGCACCACCTTGCCGTCCAGAATGTCGAGGGCGGGAATCAGCTTCATAGTTGGTCCAAAAAATTTTTGAGTAGCGTAAGCCCGTGCCGGTGCGATTTTTCCGGATGGAACTGCACGGCATAGATGTTCTCATGTTCGATCGCGGCAGTAAAAAGCTGGCCATAGCTTGCCACGGCGGTGGCGTATTCGTGCCGTTCGCGCAGCGCATAGCTATGGACATAATAAAACATGGCATTTTCGGGCAGACCGCGCCCCAGCTTGCTTTGCGCAGTGAAGTGTGTGCTCGTCCAGCCAATGTGTGGGATCACTGGTGATTGCGGTGTTTTTTCCAGGCGGGTGATTTTGCCAGGAAGCAGTCCCAAGCCGTGGGCCAGGGTAAATTCGGTCGAGCTTTCAAATAGCAGCTGGAAGCCAATGCAGACACCAAAAAGGATTTTTTGTTTTTCGTGGGCGGCATAGATGGCATCGAGCAAGTTACGTTCTTTCAGCTCCTCCATCGCGCGCGCAAACGCACCGTCGCCTGGCAAAAGCAAGACATCGGCACTTTCTGCTGTCCGTGCCTCAGCACTGACAGTGACCGGTTGGCCTAAGTATTCAAATGCTTTCTGCAGTGAGCGGATGTTGCCCATGCCGAAATCCAGAAGTAGCACACGCGCTTTTTTGGCCACTTTTAGCTCAGGGTGCCTTTGGTCGAGGGAATCTCCCCACTGCGGCGCGCATCGAGAGCCACTGCCTGGCGCAACGCAAAGCCCAACGCCTTAAAAATCGACTCATGGATGTGGTGTCGGTTTTCGCCGTAATGCACTTGCACGTGCAGGTTCATCGCGGCATGGATCGAAAGCTTGTGCAAGAATTCGAGTGTCAGCTCGGAGTCATAAATGCCAAATTTTCCCATCGGCTTGAGCGGCTCGCCACGGTAAACAAAGTACGGACGACCAGAAAGATCAACGGTGACGGTGGTGAGGACCTCATCCATCGGCAACGTGAACGAACCATAGCGGAAAATTCCAGCCTTGTTGCCGAGTGCTTTGCTGAGCGCCTGGCCCAAGACAATTGCTGTATCTTCCACCGAGTGGTGGCAGTCGATTTCGATGTCGCCGCGCAGGAAAAGCTCGATGTCAAAAAGGCTATATTTGGCCACATGGCCCAGCATGTGTGCAAAAAACGGGATGGGATTTTCCCCGCTGAGCACACCTTTGCCGTCGAGGTTAAGCGCAAGACGGATTTGGGTTTCGCTGGTTTTACGCTCTATTTGGGCAATGCGTGCCACAGGATTTTTTTGTTATGCACAACAGCGTGTCAACCTGCGCTGCGATAAAGCTCCAACCACTGCGGTAGGACTTTTTTCCAACTGTGTTCGGCGAGCGCCCAGAGGTTTGCCAGCTTTACCATTTTTTGTCGCTGTTTTGCATTTTTTTCAAGTCCAAAAAGTGCCTCCGCAATTGCCTGCGCATTTTTGCTTTCCACCAAAAGCCCGCGGTCTCCTGAAAGCTGCTCGTTGGTGCCACCGGTGGCGGTGCCGATCACAGGACACTTTGCCAGCATCGCATCGACCACAGACAGTGAATACATCTCATCATGGCTTGCCAGGACGAAATAGTCGGCTGCCGCAAGGTATGGCGCATAGTCTTTCTGGAATGGCAGCAGTTTGAAAAAAGAGTTAGGGAAAGCCTTCCTACCTTTTCTTTTTGCAAAAGGAGTCGCTCCCATCCCACCATGGCGGGCAAGTGCCACCAGCTCACGATAGCAGGCCTCTGCTTCCGGGGCATAAATCGGACTACCATCGGCGGTTTTGCCCACAATCGTGCGTTCGCCAATCTGCAAAAAAAGGAAGCGCCCACCCGATTTCCGCTGGCAAATCCGGGCTGCTTCGGCAAACTCACGCACCCCTTTCATGGGGTCAATGCGGCAAAGCGATAGCACAAGCCTTTGCTGGGGAAGTAGGCCCAAACTTTTGCGCACTGCCCGCCGCTTTTTTCCTGCCAAACGGAAAAGCTGTTCGTTGCGGCCATAGCGGATGAGCAGAAGTTGGTCTCTGCGCACCGGTAGCTTTTCCAGAGCTTGCGCATTCATGATCTCTGAGCTGGTCACCAGCTTGTCCAGCCGACGATAAAGTAGGCGGTGCAGGAGATCCTTTTTGTGCGCAAAGCCCATGTAGAGGCTAAAGATATGGCGGAACTTTTTGCGGAAAAAAAAGGCAAGGGACACCAGCACCATGTCATCGCGCTGGTGGCTATGCCACAATTCGATCTGGTATGTTTTTGCGATTTGGCGTAACCGCAAAATTCGGCGGAGCGAATAGCGCGAACCAGGTTTGAGGAATTCGATCGCCACGCCGTGTTGCTCGAGCCGCGCCACCAAAAACGAGCGCGGATCACAGATGACCACCTGTGGCACGCCCGCTGCCTGCAATTTCAAGATGAGCTCTCCGACATAAAGCTCCAGCC
>JANWWX010000029.1 GCA_025057195.1 Leptospiraceae bacterium
ACTTTTTACTTCGAGCAACACGCGATGGAAGACAGAGCGCTTTTCTTCAGATTCTCCCGACTTGACGAGTTGCTCGGAGAATTTTTTTAGTTCCAGGACTTCCCCCGGTTCAAACTGCCAGCGCAGGATCTTGCCCTTCGCCTCTGCAAAGACATCTATTGCGGGTTTTTTTTCCCGCGCTGTTGGGCGTATTGTCGGCCGTACCTGGGCCACTAAAGCAGTCCCCCAAAGCAGGCAGAGCGCGGGTACAAAACGGGATAGCAGCCCGCAGTCCATGGTTTTAATATCGACCAAAAGCTAAAATATGATAATTTGTGAGCACCGCCCAAATTCCGTATTCCGGGTTTCCCTAAGCTCTTTACGCGAAAAGCGCGGTCTTAACTATTACCCATGTGGCACGCTGGGCAAGGAATGCCAAATCCCCGTAAAACAGTGCCGAGCAGCGACAAGTATTCCCACTGATGCGAAAGCTAAAGCAAAGTCTGCTTTCTTTTTTTGAACGCTTGGGTGAGGCAATCCTGGCGTTGCTGGAGACGATTGGTGCCTTTTCGATTTTTGCCGGGCAGACGTTCCGCTATTGCTTTGTGCCACCGTTTGATTTCCGCAACCTGCTTTACCAGATGAGCGAAATTGGCGTCAAATCGATCCCCGTCGGCGTGGTGAGCTCTTTTTTCGTCGGCATGGTCATGGCGTTGCAGCTCGGCGGGCCGATGGAACAGCAGATCCAAGGAATTTCTGCGTTCATGGGGGGCGGTATTTCACTCGCCATGGTGCGCGAACTAGCCCCGGTTTTGACTTCGGTGCTTTTGGCTGGCCGTGTCGGCTCATCCATTGCTGCCGAGGTCGGCACGATGAAGGTGACCGAGCAGATCGACGCGCTGGCGACGCTAGCCACCAACCCTGTGCACTACCTTTCGGTACCGCGCTTTTTGGCCGCATTGTTCTGCATTCCGATGATCACGGTCATGGCGATTGTGGTCGGCATCCTCGGTGGGGCGCTGATTTCCAATATCAGCCTCGACATCCCCTATAACCTTTATTTTGAATCGGCACGCACGTTGGTGCGCACCAAGGACCTCGTCTCTGGGGTCAGCAAAACCTTTTTCTTCGGGGCAGAGATTGCACTGATTGCCTGCTTTTCTGGTTTTCGCGCGCGCGGTGGTGCTGAGGGGGTGGGGCAGGCGACCATCCAGGCGGTGGTGTTTTCTTTTATGATGATCATTGTTTCCGACTATTTTATCACCTACATTTTCCAGCTTTTTGGCCTGTGATGGCAGAGGTGCATATCCGGCTTGAAAATTTATGCAAGAGCTTTGGTGCCAAGCACGTGCTGCGCGGTGTCAATTTGGATATTTACCGTGGGGAGATTCTTTATATTATTGGCAAGAGTGGTTCGGGCAAGTCGGTCACGCTCAAAAATATCGCTGCGCTGATGCGCCCCGATTCAGGCCGTGTCCTCATCGACGGTTTGGACATCCATGCTTTGGCTGAGGCTGAGCTCAACCAATTGCGCCGCAAGATGGGGGTGCTTTTCCAGATGGCCGCCCTTTTTGATTCGATGTCGGTTTTTGAAAATGTCGCCTTTGCCCCACGCCGTTTTACAAAAATGGGGGAAGATGAGCTGCGCGCGCTGGTGCAGCAAAAGCTGGAATTAGTCGGCCTGCGCAATGTCGAACACCTAAACCCGTCTGCGCTGTCGCAGGGCATGCAAAAGAGGGTGGGGCTTGCCCGGGCGATTGCACTCGATCCGGAAATCGTGCTTTACGATGAACCCACCACCGGTGTCGATCCGATCTTAGCTGCGGCGGTGGACGATCTCATCCGCACCCTCAACGCTAAAACTGGAGTGACCTCGATTGTGATCTCACACGACATCAACAGTGTTTTCCGCACAGCACACCGCGTGGCGATGCTCTACGACGGCGTTTTCCGCTTGGTCGGCACACCCGCCGATTTTCGCAACTCGGACGACCCCGTGGTGCGCCAGTTTATCGATGGCTCTGCGCATGGGCCAATTCCAATTCTCTGAGCATGCTAAATTTCGCTTTAGTCCTGCTCTTTTTGGGATTGGGGACACTGCTCTGCCGCAAGGTGGCTTGGTTACGCCGCAGCCAGCTGCCCGGCTCGTTGGTCGTGGGGCTGATCGCGCTTGCTATTTTTAATAGCAGCAACACGGCGCGGCAATCCGATTTCTTTTTTTTTCTCAAAAGCCTGCCGGCAGAATTCATCGCACTGGTTTTTGCCTGCTTTTTCCTGCAGCAACCCTCGGGCCAGCGCGCCCAGCCAAGGCTTGAGGTTTTAGCCGAAACTGCACTGCTCTGGGTTTCGGTCATGGGCCAGGTCGTCTTGGGGCTTTTGGCAACGGTTTTAGTGATCCGACCCTTGTGGCATTTTCCGCTTGCTTTCAGCTCAGTACTGGAGGCTGGCTTCGCCGGTGGCCACGGCACTGCAGTGGCGATTGCGCCCTTCTTGGAACAAAATGGTTTGGCCGGGGCTTTGGAATATGCGTTGGCCAGTGCCACAGTGGGCTTAATTTTAGGGACTGCTGGCGGCATCTGGCTCATCCGGCTGCGCCACCGCCAAGCCGCAGAGCCATCCCCACCTGAGCCGGTCAGCGCAGAATTGCAGGCGGTGCTGCTGCAGTTGGCGTTCATTGCAGCTGCCTATGCCACCGGGATTTTTTACCAGCATATTGCCGAGCGCGAACTCCTGCCGCGGCTCGATGCCCGCGATTTCAAACTGCCGCTTTTTGCCTACACGCTTTTGGGTGGTTTCACCGTGCGCCAAGTGCTGCACCTTTTGGGCTTAGAGGCATGGCTTTCGCCTGCAGTCATCTTGCTTTTGGCGGATTTTTTTCTTGAGGTTTTGATTTTCTCCGGAATGGCAGTGGTGGATGTGAGGTTGGTGGCAGCGGGAGCTTTACCTTTGCTTTCTCTTTTCACACTCGGTTTTTTATGGAACCTATTCTGCCATTTTTACCTCCGCCCCAAAATCTTTCCGCTTTATTATAGTTTTGAGCTCGGCCTCATCAACTTTGGCATGCTCAATGGGACTTCGGCCACCGGCTTAATGCTTTTAAAAATGGTCGATCCGGCATTCCGCACACCCGCCGTGCGGGTCTATGCGCAGAGCACCGCCATCATCCAGCCTTTCATTGCAGGCGGGATCTTGACTTTATCGACACCGTTTATTGTGACAGTGCTCCCTGCCTACGCATCGCTTTTGCTCTATGGTGGGCTTTTGCTGGCCTGGTTGGTTTTGGGGCTCTATTGTGGTAGAAAGTTGGCGGAGTTTAGCCAAAAACACGGCGGAAAAAGACATCGATGATGTCGATGCTGATGACATAAAGGCCAATCGCCAGCAGAAACGCCATGCCGATGCGGGTGGCTGCCGCCTGCACCTTGAACGAAATGGGCTTATAGAGTGCCTCAATCAAATAAAAGACAATGTGCCCACCGTCCAAAACTGGGATCGGCAAGAGGTTCATGACTCCTAAGATGATCGTGATTTGCGCCAAAAGCAGGAAGTAAGTCTGCCAGCCGAGCTCGACGCTGCGTGCGGCCAGTGCGACCATTTTGACCGGCCCAGATACGCTCTTGCTGAAGGAAAGCTTGCCCTCGAGGATGCGCCATAGCCCCACCAAAGTCGATTTAGTGATGAAGACAGTTTCATCAACGCTCAGGAGCAAAATTTGTAAAAAAGAGAGCTTCTGCCCACTTTCACGCGGCCGCTCTGCAGGGCGGATGCCTATTTGGCGGCGGAAGCCGAGCTCTATCTCTGCGCTAATTTCAACTGGGCCGATGCGGAGTTTCGGGTTTTGGCTTTTTTCCAAGGCGGCACGGAATTCGGCAAAACTACTATAACTTTGGCCGTTGATGAAAACATTTTGGAAATCCTGGCCTGCTCCTTCCTCGAAGATGAGCTCCGGCAACTCACTCCCCGTCTGCACATCGCGCAGCCGGCGCAACACCACGCGCGGCACTTTTTTGAGCGGGACTTGGAGCTCTACCTGCTTTTCACTTCCGGCTGCGCGGCGCAGGACAAGGAGCTCTGCTGTGTCGCGTGGCTTTTCATTGAGGATGCGGATCAGATCTTCGACGGCAAAAAGTTCGCTGCCGTTGGCGCGCAAAATCACATCGCCTTTTTTAAGCCCGCTGCCTTGAGGGCCATCCTCGGTCATCACCAATTGTGCCAACGGGCGCACCCCCACAAGCGTGCCAGGGGTGCCTGCCTCGCTTTTTGTGATCGGCAGGTGCAACGTTTCCGTCGTATTGCCGCGCGCTATTTCCACCCGTACCGTATCTTCGCGGGCAAAGCCGACCTCATATAGGATACGCTCGAAAGAAGGCGTGGCACTGCCCTCAACAGCGACGATGCGATCGCCGCTACGCAATCCGGCCTTGTACGCTGCCGAGCGCGCATCGACACGCACCACGTTATCCATGGGTCGGTGGCCAGTCAAAAGCAGCAGGAAGACGACTAAAAACCCTAAAAGGATGGAAAAAAGCGGGCCGCCGGCAGCGAGGGCAATGCGCCGCCACGGGCCAACCGAAAAGAATTCCCCTTTGCGCGGTGGCCGGTTTTGCCGGCGCGGGTCGTCACCATAAAACTGCACATAGCCACCCAACGGGATGGCCGTGATCTGGTAGATCGTGCCTTTGTGGCGGCGGAAAATCACACCGCGCCCATAGCCGATCGAAAAAATTTTGGGGCGCACCCCCACCAGCTTGCCGATCCAAAAATGGCCAAGCTCATGGAAAAAGATACATATCCCCAAAAGCAAGATCCCCGCAAGTATGGCCAACACAAGGTCAAAATACAATCGTGCAGAGATTGTGGCAATAAGATTATTTTGCTTTTCGGGTTGAACTGTCAGAAACCCTTGCCACAGTGGCAAAAAAGGTTTTCTACCGCCGCCGTTACCGACTGCCACTGTGGGGTCAGCCATACGTGGTCTGGTTGGTCCTTTTTGCGATTTTCCTTTTGGTGGTATTGTTTAGCTCAGTAGAAAAAGTCCAGACCGATTCGCCCCCTGTCTTGCCGGCCAAAACTAATGGTTTCATCGAGGGACTTTTTTATGAACTGCGCGAGGCGGGAAATTCCCCGACCGAGGTCGTGCAACGCTATGCGGGCAAACTCAAAAAACGGCATGGCTACACCGTCAGAGAGGCAAAATTGGCCAACTGCCGCACCGTCCACTTAGAGCGGGGCAGCAATCCACCCTGGCTGGTCGCAGCTGAATTGGCTAAAACAGGTGGCAACGAGGCTGTTTTTTCTGTACTTACCTTCTTAGATGTCGTGGCAGCGGAAAAGCCACAACTTGCCATTGCGGCAGAACTGATCTTAGCACACAAGCCATGCGATCCTAACACCGCGCTCGCCGTTTTGAGCAAAAATAAGCAGTTCAGCATCTTTGTGGCTTCAGACCGTGGTGCGTTGATGCCAAATCCCGTGGGGCAGCTTTATAATCTCAAGCTGCGGCGTTACTTTCCTGATGCTTTTTTTTCCCCCGAACGCACGCTGTGGACTAACATGCTGGCGCTGGTGACCGACAAAAACCAGCCAGTTTTTAGCATCGCAGCACCGCAAACGAGGAAAACTCCGGGAGAGGCCTTTGCGGCCAATCCGCTCCTCAGCCATCCGGCGCTGGACGATGCCAATGCGCTCGAACTTTCCCGTAGGGTGGCGCTCTATCTTGGTGAGAACACGCAGCTTTATCGGGGAGGATTTTTTGCCGCAGTTTTTTTGCTCTGGCTTTTGGCCATCATCCCACTTTTCAACGCGCTGGCGGTGTTCCGCGAAAGCATCGATTTGCCCTCGGCGCTGATTTCAGGCGTGCTATTTTCGCTTGCCTTTGTGAGCTATCTTGCGCTCTTGCGCGCAGCGCTGCCGCACCTCAACAGCAATTTTTTTGCCAGCGCAGTGGCGGCCCTGCTCATCCCCGGTGTGTTTTACCCTTTGCGCGTGCTGCAGAATACGATGCTGCGCGCGGAGCTCAACCGTTGTGGCATGCACATCCTGGTGCAATCGGCGTTGACGCTTGGGCTTTTTGTTGCCCCCGCCGCAGCCGCACTCAGCCTGTGGCAGTTAGCGTTGGCCTCAGGCTATAACCGAGCCGCGCTATGGTCCAAACTATTGCGGTTGTTCTTTATTTTCCTGCCGCTATTCTTGCTACTTTCGGCGGCGACACGGCCAATGGGCAATTATGCCAATTTCCTTTTGGCCTGGCTGCCATCTTTTAATGTTGCTGAGCTGCCACAATTGGTGCTCTTCTGCATTACCGGCGGCAACCTGACCGCACTGCTTTTTGTCCCCCGTGAAAAAATCTGAGCGCAGCCGGCGTGTCGCGCTCGTTGGTTGTGGGCGGATTGCATTCCTCTTGGAGCGCGACCCGTTGCGCTACAAGCCGTGCACGCACCTGGGTGCGCTGCGCCTAATCCGCCAAAACGACCCAGGCATCCAGGTGGTAGGGTTTGCTGACCCGTACCTGGAGCGCGCGCAGGCAGCAAAAAAATTTTATGGTGACCCTAACGCACTGGCCACAACTAATTTTATGGAACTTTTGGACACCCAGCCCGACGTGGTGGCCATCGCCGCACCGACTGATGCCCATTTTGCCCTCACCGCACAAGCGCTGCGTGCCGGCGTGCCGCGGATTGTTTTGGAAAAACCAGTGGTTTCTTCTTTGGAAGAGGTGGAAAGGCTACAGCAGCTGGTGCGCAATGGCAACTCGCTCATCCTTCCCAACTACGAACGGCGCTACCTTCCCAAATACCAGCGCCTCAAAAAGCTGATCCAACACAATGGTCCTACTTGCTACCGCGGTTTTTTTGCAGCCGGCGGCAAAGACCTTTATCCCAATAAAAAAAACGAGGGGGTACTGCTCCACGATACCACCCACCTTGTCGATTTGGTGCAGTTCCTTTTCGGAAAAATCCGTACGAGTAAGATTTTGGCAGCAAAAAACCGCCACTTGCTTTGGCTCGAGCACACCGACGGCAGTGCCGGCACTATCGAAACCGTGCTCAACCTCCGTGTTTTCCACCTCGAGCTTGAAATCCGGCTCAAAAATAGGCGTCTGGTCGTGGGCAATGGTTTTATCGAGGAGGCGAAAATTGTTGCAAGCAGGCACTATCAGGGGCTTCGGGGTTATGGCATTCCTGTGCGTAAACACGACACGCCACCAGCTTTAAACCAAAATCCTTTTATTAGGCTCTACCGCACCGCTCTTTATGGCCGCCCTGACAACCGCCACTTCTACCAGGCGCTCGACAATGTGGCGTTGCTTTTGGTGCGGGCTTAACCGTGTGTTATGATCTGCTCCAGCAAAAAGTCGATGAGCTCTTGCGGGAAGTCGTCGTGGAAGTAGCTGAGCAAGGCATTTTCGCCAATGCGCACCCCCGGATAGAATCCTTTTTCCATACAGCGGGCCACCACGGTGTCGGCATTGGCTGTGCGCCAAGCCACCTCGTGGAAAATGGTGCCTTGTGGGAAAAATAGCACTTGCGGTTTTTTTTCTTTTAGCTGGCTAAAAAAATAATACGCCTTTTCCATCGAGAAAGCCACCAGGCGCTGCATGCCTTGCCAGCCAAGCTGTGCCATGAAGATCGCAGCACGGATGGCCATTAGGGTCTGGTTGCTGCAGATGTTGCTGGTCGCCTTCTCGCGCCGGATGTGCTGCTCGCGCGTGGCCAAAGTGATGACATAAGCTTCGGTTTCCTCGCCATGCGCATCGCGGGCGGTGGTTTTGCCGACAAGGCGGCCCGGCATGTTGCGCAAATAGTCTTTTGTGGCGGCGAGAAAACCGAGCGAGGGGCCGGAATAGTGCACCGGTAAACCCAACGACTGTGCCTCGCCGCAGGCAATCTCTGCACCCCATTGCCGTGGGCTTTCAAGAATCACGGCCGAAAGCATTTCGGTGGTGAGATAGATCACCGTCGCGTTCGCGTAACGGCTTTTGAGATCGCAGACCGGCTCGGCAATCCCTAAATAGTGGGGATTTTGGACCACCACAATATCTGGATCACCAGCTTGCCAGACGGTGGCACCGGTTTTTGGGTCATGGGGTAGCCGCGTGACCGTGGCAAAACTTTGGCCAGAAAGTTCCTTAAAATAGGTATGGAAAACCTCTTCGTAGCGAGGGTTGACCCCGGAGGAAAAATAGACCTTTGCTGCGGTCAGATTCTTCTGCCGCATCGCCATGCGCACGGCTTCGACCAGCGCCGTGGAGCCATCATAAAGCGAGGCATTGGCTACGGGCAGCCCTGTTAAAAGCGCAATCAGGGACTGGTATTCAAAAAGGGCCTGCAGTGTTCCCTGTGCGACCTCTGGCTGGTAGGGCGTATAGCTGGTGACAAATTCCCGCTGGCTGGCCAAGTGGCTAACCGCCACAGGAATCCGGTGCCGGTAAAGGCCATAGCCGCAGCAGTGTTCGCGCAAAGTGGGTGCGCTTGCCAATTTTTTTTCAAACTCGGCAAGCAAAGCAAATTCATCGAGGGGGGTGGCAAGCCCTTGTGCCGTATCCTTACGCAGCGTTGTAGGGATGTGCGCAAAAAGCTCGTCTTCGGATTTGATGCCCAGGCTTTCCAGTAGCTCTTTGCGGACTTTGTCGGAATGGACGATATAGGGCATTAGGCTAGGCTCGCTAGGTGTGCGCTGTAGGCAGCAGCATCGAGCAGCGCGGCAATTTCGCTTTCGGCAAAATTTTCGATCTCAAACAGCCAACCTGCACCGTAAGGGTCTTGGTTGACCAGCGCCGGATTTTTATTGAGGTCGCTATTGACTGCTGCGATTTTCCCAGAAAGCGGTTGGTAGATATCGGAGACAGCTTTGACCGACTCAATGGTCCCCGCCACCGCCATTTGGCGGATTTCGCTGCCCAGTTTGGGGAACTCGATATAGACGACATCGCCCAGCGCATTCTGCGCGTAATCGGTGATGCCCACGCGGGCGCGGTTGCCTTCGATTTTCACCCATTCGTGTTCTTTGGTGTAGCGCAGCTCTTGCGGAATATTGGCCATGTGGCATGCTCCACCAGCCGAATATAGGGTAAATGAGTTTCGTGTCGAGATTGCCTATTTGGTCCAAGCAAATTTGGGAGCAACCACACAAATCGTAAGCACCCAAGCAATGGTGTAAAAAAACTCCGCAACACACTGGGCAAGAGTGCTATGTAAAAACCTAAAAAATCACTACCAAAAAAAATTTTCTGAAAAACGGAAAAATTTTTTGCCGAGCTATGGCTTAAAGGGCTTTTGCATAGCACTCCGCGCCGCTGGGCTACTTTACTTTTTTCTATACCAAGGGTTGGGTGGTTACCTCTCCAACGCTAAGCCATCGCGATTGACGATGTCTCTAAACCACTGGTTTCGGCCTGAGCTTTTGGGACTTCGCCTTGCGAGCAAAGATCTGTTCCATAACCCGACTGTGGCTATTTTTTGCTGCCATCGGCTTGGTTTTTGCCACCATTGTGGCAACCCATAACTACCTGCACGCGCAGGCTGAGCGCTATGTCGGGAAACGCATCCGCAAAATTGAATTTAAAGGCAACGTCAACGTCTCGCGGGACACCATACTGAACGACATACTGCAGATGAAGGTCGGCCAAATCCTCACCCTCGAGCTACTCAACGGCGACATCAAGGCCCTATTTGGTGAAGGCTCATTCTCTTATGCCCGCGTTGAGGCTGAGGATTTTCAGGATGGGGTGGCGCTGACCTTCTATCTTGAGGAACGCCCGCGGGTCAAAGAGATCACGTTTTTAGGTATCGAAGAGCTATCAACCACCGAAGTGCAGCAGGCAATCCCACTCAAAGAGGATGAGATCTATACTGAACGCAAGGTCGCCGATTCCGTGCAGAAGATTTTGGCAAAGTACCGGGAAAAAGGATTTTTCAATGCGAGCGTCAAAGTGCGCAAAAGTCCGGTCGATCCGGAAAAAAATACCATCAGTATCACTTTTGTTGTTGATGAGGGCGAAAACATTAAAATAGCAAAAATCAACCTCTTGGGGGTGACCCAGG
>JANWWX010000002.1 GCA_025057195.1 Leptospiraceae bacterium
GGGGGTTTGAGATCACAATGACAAAGGCATCAGGCGCGTATTTTTTAACATTTTGGGCAACATCAGTCATGATTTTGGCGTTAGTCCCTAAAAGATCGTCCCGGCTCATGCCTGGCTTGCGTGGCACCCCGGCCGTGATGATCACTAAGTCTGCCCCACGCACGTCTTCGTATGAATTAGTGCCGATGACCGAATTAGAATAACCCTCGACGGGAGTCGATTCGTAGATGTCGAGCGCTTTGCCCTGTGGAACTCCTTCCACAATGTCGTAAAGCACGACATCGCCCAGTCCTTTCTGGACAGCCATGAGGGCCAGATTGCCACCAATTTGGCCTGCACCGATGAGTGCAATTTTGGCTCTGCGGTTTGCCATGTTGTCTCCTAAAAATCAGATTGCAAGTTTCACCTGCCACAGCGCGACTGTAGGTTTTACACATACCGTCAACGCCAAGCAGATGGAAAAGTGGTTGGCAGGCATTGGCGGTATGCGATAGTGACTAACTATTGCATAGGGGGGGATATGGCAATTATCGACAGGGTGAAATTCAACGGTGGTCCTGATGACATCGCCTGGAAATTTCCAGACGAGGGGATCACCTGGGGTGCGCAGCTCATTGTGAACGAATCGCAGGAGGCAGTATTTTTCAAAGGCGGGCAGTGCCATGATCTTTTTGGTCCAGGCACTTATACTTTGAAATCGGGCAACCTTCCGCTGCTGGAAAAATTCGTCAATCTGCCCTTTGGCGGCGAAACACCATTTGCCGCGGAGGTATGGTTTGTTTCCAAGCGGCCACATTTGGGCATTGGCTGGGGTACCAAAACTCCGGTACAGGTTGAAGATCCCAAATTTGGCATTGTCACACACTTGCGTGCCTTTGGTGTCTATGGTATCCGTGTAGTGGATACTCGCACCTTTGTCCGCGAAGTCATCGGCACGCAAGGCCGCACGACTACCGAAAGCATCCAGGATCTGATGCTGAGCACGATTGTCTCAGATTTTGAAGAGATGTTGTCGCAGGTAGTGCATGAGCAAAACATCGACATCATCCGCATCAACACGCAGCGTTCCAAAATTGAGGAAGCCTTTCGTCCGTCGCTGGCAAAAAAATTTGAGCGTTTCGGTGTGGCGGTCGAGCAGTTCGAGATTGAGTCGCTCAATATCCCGCAGGACGATCCTGGCTACAAGGCGCTGCAGCAGGCCAAGGCCGACAAGGCACAGATGGACATCCTTGGCGACAAGTATGCCCAAAAAAGGATGCTCGACATCGGCGAAGCGGGAGCCAAGAACGAAGGCATGGGCGGTGGTATGGTCGGTGCCGGCCTTGGCATGGGCATGGGGCAGATGATGGCCGGGATGATGGCACAGATGAATCCTGCCGCACAGCAACAGCAAACCGCGGAAGACCCCATGGCCAAGCTGCAGAAACTGAAGGCAATGCTCGACCAGGGCTTAATCACACAGGAGGAGTTTAACGCCAAAAAGGCAAAAATCCTTGAAACGCTATAGGATTTTTCACTAAGCGCGCGCAGTGCTTTACTCGCCGCAGCGCGTCGTCCGCGAGACTGACAAAGCCATTGCTGGGATCCTGGGCGGCGAGCTGCGGCTACTTCGGAAAATCCAGGCATTTGTGATCGCAAGTGGCGGCAAACGCATCAGGCCGCTATTTCTTTATTACTTAGCGCATGCCTGTGGCGTTGCACCTAAGGAATTGATCGAGCTGGGTGCGCTGCTCGAAATCCTGCACGCCGCCAGTTTGCTCCACGACGATGTGGTCGATGGCGCAGAAGAGCGCCGCGCACGCCCGACTGCCGCCAAGATTTTTGGTAATAAAGAAGTGGTGCTTGCCGGCGATCACCTTTTGGCCACGGGGCTGCGCCGGCTAAACCAGCTCGGCAATCCCCAGTATCTGGAAATTTTTACCCACGCGGTTATTGAGCTCACCACGGCAGAGCTTTTGCAGTTGCAGCTACGCTTTGATCTCAAAACCCGCGAAAAGGACTATGCCCGGATCATCGATGGCAAAACCGCATCGCTTTTTTGTGCCGCCGGCGCGCTCGTGGCGGTGATGCGCGGTGAACGCGATTTCTATCGTAGTGAAACCGCAGGGTTAGGCCTGCTTTTGGGCCGATTTTTCCAGCTGCGTGACGACCACTTGGACTACTTTGATCCCGTACGCTTGAAAAAACAGGGGCTGCAGGATTTTACCAATGGCACAGTCACCGCCCCGCTGCTTTTACTGCTGCAGTCGGCCAGCCGCAGCGAACTCCGGGAAATCCGCGCCGCCTGGCAAGCCACTGCGCGTACGGGCAAGGCTGCTGGCACAAGCCATATCCTTTCACTGATGGAAAAATATGGCATCCGGGAAAAATCAGAAAATCAGCTCGAGCACATGCAACAAGAACTGCTAGCCCGAATTGCTAAGTTACCGGAAGAACGCCCGCGCCAGGTGATCCTCCAGGAATTCCAAAAAATTCTTGCCATGGGCACTAAAAAAAGTGCATTATCTAATACAACTTGAAGTGAGGACAAGAGGCTAAAAAAATGAAGCAATTTGTATGGCTGGTAGTTTTTATGCCGATTCTGGCACTTTCTGCCAAAAGCAAGAAAGAATACATTGAGGACCTGAAATCACCCGATGACAACGTAGTCATCGCCGCAGCGCAGCAGTTAGGCAAAGACGAGGTGAAAGATGCGATCGAGCCTTTGGGAGAAGTGCTCAAGAGCAAGCGCTCAGCGGGGGTGCGCATCGCCGCTGCTGCGGCTTTGGGCAGAATGGACACCAAGGGCCGCCCTACGACAATCCTGCGCGAGGCGATCGAAACGGATCCCGATAACCACGTGGTTTATGCAGAGCTCTTGGCGCTCTTGAACCTGAAAGACACCAAAAACCCTGACCTGATGCGCGCAGTGGAGTTTTGCGAGGCCAATAAAAGCTCTGATATTTTTATCAGTGATATTGTTGCCCGCATCCGCAAGATCGTTCCGAAAAAATAGTAGCTGCCAAGCGGCAGTGTTCCACCCCTGGCCCTAAGCAAGGTGTTTTGAGCACCACAGGGCAAGGGGGAAGATGCCGCCGGCATTTGCTTTTTATTTCAGGCTTTGTCCCCTAAGTCCTGTGGTCAGCGTTTTTCAGAATGCTTAGGCAATTACAAATTTTTTTAGCGATTCTTTTGCTGCCTTTAGTCCTGGCGGAGGTCAGCGATTCTCTCGCCATGGCGGCCAATGGCTCCTGTGCCTTCTCGCTACGGGGGAAAATAGCACAAAAGGTAGAGTTTGCCGAAAACCCTGGCCGTGTTGGCTTTTTGTGCCGGGATGGGGGATTTTTCCTGCGCGGCACCCTCACCCGCCTGCGCTCATGGCAGCTGCCCAGCAAGGTCTTTGCGGCGATGGCCGAAAAAACGGGAGCAGAGGCATTGGAAAGTTGGGAGCATGGTGGCCTTTATCGCATCGCTGCGGCCAAACCCGGTGAACCGGCATTGCTCTGTGGCTACCACGTGCGCGACGGCTTTGCCTTGGATGCCTGCGCTCCGGAAAAAGAAACACAGGCGAAGCCCTTAGTCAGCTCTCTTTTGCACGAATTCCGCCACGGCAAAACGGCGGATTTTGGCCTTTTGCGCACACCCGTGCTGTCCACCCCACAAAATGTTTTCCGCAAGGAAAATATTCTCCAGGATGTAAACCTATCCACACTGCGCCTGCCGCCAGGTTTCGTCCCGCTCGAACACCGCGAAAACCGTGCGCTATTTACCGACGCTGCAGGGCTTACCGAAATAGAAATTTTTTATGAGCTCTCTGAGCTACCGCTCAACTCAGCCATTGCGCACAAAGTCTACCGCAAAGCCGTGACAGATTTTGTCGCCAAGCAAGGCCACTGGCAAATTGCAGAAGAACCAAAAGATGATAACCAAACACCCTGCCTTGTTTTTTCTGACAAAAACACCCGGCTCAGCCATTATTGTTATGCCGTGGCAGTGCTCAAAAATAGTAGCCGGCCAAAGTATTGCCGCCTGACCTTTGTGGTGGCTTTTTTGCGCGAGGCCGTCGATGCGCACAAGCTCATGGCGGAACAAAAAGAGCTCTTGCAAAATTGGAGCAGGCAGCTCAGCGAGCAAAACCAATGAGCCAGTATCCTTTTCGTAAAGAAGAGCTGGAACGCTACAGCCGGCAGATCCTGCTTTATGGTAGAGCTGGGCAAGAGCGGTTGGCGCGCGCACACGTGGCGGTCATCGGCGCTGGTGGACTTGGTTCGGCATTTTTGCCAATCCTCGCTGCAAGTGGTGTCGGCAAAATCAGCATTTGGGACGGTGACACCGTGGAGCGCAGCAACCTTGGCCGGCAATTCCTCTATCTGGAAAACGAAGTAGGGCTGCAAAAGGCGGAGCTGGCAGCGCAACGGCTCCGGGCGCTCAATCCGCACATCCACGTGATTGCCCATGCCGAACACTTTACTGCGGCGCAGGCTGAATCTTTGCGCGATGCCACATTGGTTTTTGAAGGCAGCGACAGCCTCAACACCAAATTCCTGCTCAACGACCTGGCGCTCAAGCAGGGCTTCCCGCTGGTCATTTCGGCAGTCGGCAATGCACAGGGACATACAATGCTCATCTGTGGTCAACAGACCCCTTGCTACCGCTGCCTTTTTGAGCCGATCGACGAAAACGAGATCCCACGCTGTGCCACGGAAGGGATCCTCAGTGCTTTCCCTGCATTTGTCGGGGCGCAGGCCGCGCATGTGGCTGTGCGCAAGTTGCTTGAGCCGGAACTCAGCGGTGGGCTATGGATTTTTGAGAAAAGTCATTGCCGCAGTGTTTCTGTCAAAAAAAGGCATGGTTGCATTTGTAGCGACGATGCGCCGCAGTAACCATAAAAAGCAAATTAAAAAACCTACAAAACCCAAAAAGCCGACTAAGCGTGCTACGTATGGCCTGGTGCTTTCCGGTGGCGCGGCATTGGGGGCTTATCAGGCGGGGGCGATCCAGGCACTTTTTGAGGCTGGGCTTTCTTTCCGCTGTGTGGCTGGCAGTTCGATTGGGGCACTCAATGGCTACCTTGCTGCCACGCGCGAGGTCGAGCGCATGCTCGATTTTTGGAAAAAGATCGATCGGGGCAAACTCATCACCGTGCAATCCTTCACCAAAATCCTTTTTTCTGGGGGCACTGCGTTTTTAAGCGACCAGCTGCAGCGCAGTCTCGTCGAACAGGCAGTCCATCTGGACGCACTCAAAAAATCGCGCACCAAATATATCTGCACCGCCATCAGCCTGAACACTGGGCGACTGCACTATTTCCATGGCAACCAAGCCAAAAACGACCGCGAGCTGCGTGAGTTCATCCTCGCCTCGGCAGCGGTACCGGGAATTTTTCCGCCAGTCAAAATCGGCGAAGAGCTTTTCATGGACGGTGGTTTAGTGCGCAACACCCCGATCGACGCCCTTATCGGTGAGCGGGTGGACACCCTGATTGCCATCAGCATGGAGCCGGAACACTACCCTGAAGAAAAGCTCCATAACACCGGGCAAATTGCCCTACGCACGCTAAGTATTTTTTTCCGCAGTCAGGCCAACGATGCCATGGAGCGGGCACGATACCTGCCGCAGCGCCGCGTCAAAAAAATCCTGCTTTTGCGCCCGCAACTGCCGTTGCCGATGCAGCAGTATGAATTTGATCCTAAAAAAATAGCGCACTTGATTGAGCTCGGTTATCGGGCAGGCCAACAGTTCATCGTGCGCCACAAGTTACGCTAATGGACAACGACTACACCCGCAATTTGCCCAAAATCGATCTGCACCGGCACTTTGACGGGGATTTTTCGCCAGAACATCTTTACCTTGAGGCACAGCGCCGCGGCCTGCCACAGGCGAAACTGACCCAAGAAGAATTCATCGCCCGTTGCCGCGTCGGACCAACCTGCCGCAGCTTGACCGAATTCCTCGCCGTATTTGAATTCTTTTATGCGATCGCGCAGGACCGGGATTTTCTTTTTGAAGAGGCCAGGAAATTGCCGGCAAAGTTGGCCGCCGCAGGTATTATCTATGCCGAAACCCGTTTTGCCCCACACCTGTTTGTGAAAGAAGATTTTAGCGCGGATGAGGTCGTCCAGACTGTGCTTGAGGGGCTTGCTGCCGGCCACGGTTCCCCCGTGCGGGTGATCTTGTGTGTGATGCGCGGTGCGCCGTTGGAACACCTTGGCCAAGTCATCGCACTTTACGAAAAATTTTGCGAGCGAGGGGTGTGTGGCATCGATTTGGCCGGCGATGAATCACGCTACGCCTGCCGTGAATATGCCCCCCTCTTTGCGCGCGCCCGCGATCTAGGAATTCCGGTGACGATCCATGCTGGGGAGGCGGCTGGGCCACAGTCGATGCGCGACGCCCTCGATCTTTTTGGTGCGCGCCGCATTGGTCACGGGATCCGTGCCGTCGAGGATCCCGAGCTGGTAGCGCGGCTGGCACAACAAAAAATCCCCCTTGAGGTTTGCCTCACCAGCAACCTACAGACCGGCAATGCCGCAAGTTACCATGAACACCCATTCCCGCAACTGCTTGCCGCGGGGGTGCCGGTCACCCTCAACACCGACGATCCCAGCGTTTCGGGGATTGAGTTGGATTATGAATGGCAACAGGCCATTGCGCATTATGCGCTCAGTCCCCAAGCACAAAAGCAAATTTTACTCAATGCAGCCGAGGCTGCGTTTTGCGACAATGTGCTGAAAGAAAAACTAAAGCAGAAAATCTTGGATTTCCTATGAGATTCAGTCAAGATACCAATGCTTTTGCCTTCCCCGCAAAGCGGTAGCACGAAATTGCAAAAAACAGTCCAAAAAAGAGCCATCCAGATTTACCAGAAATTATTGCGGGAATTTGGTGAGCCAGCATGCCCCCTGCACTACCGCACGCCGGAGCAGCTTGCGGTGGCCGTGATCCTATCAGCGCAGTGCACCGACGAGCGCGTCAACCAGGTGACACCGCAGCTTTTTTCCCGCTTTCCCGACATGGCGGCCTTATCCCGCGCCAATGTGCGCGAAGTGGAGCAACTCATCTACAGCACTGGTTTTTATCGCAACAAGGCCAAAAATATTGTGGCGCTGGCCAAGACACTCGTTGCGCAATACGGAGGTAAAATACCCCGCGATTTTACGGCACTCTGCAAGCTGCCAGGAATTGGCCGTAAAACTGCCAATGTGATCATGGCCGAGGCATTTGGGGAATCACCTGGCATCACGGTGGACACCCACGTCATGCGGCTCAGCCGGCGATTAGGGCTGAGTGACGGAAAAAATGCTCTTGCCGTCGAACGTGACCTGATGCGGCTTTATCCACGCCGTTTCTGGTTGCATTTGCCGCTGCTTTTGATCTTCCATGGCCGCAAAACCTGCAAAGCGATCAGGCCGCGCTGCGCTGCATGCTGCCTTGCCCGTCTGTGCCCTTCTGCTGAACACGCAGAAAACACCCACAAGAAAAAAATAAAAATAGCCTCGTAGTTACTTTTTAGATGACTGCTGTGGGCTTTTCGTCCACTTGCGCCGCAATTTTTTGATCAAAGTTTCGCGCAATTTGTCAATGCCCTCACCAGTCAGCGCGGAAATAGCCTGAGGCTGAAGCCCTTGCTTGCGGTAAGAAGATAAAAGCGCGCGCAGGAATTTTTTATCCCCAATGCGATCGATTTTGTTGAGCACGACTAGCGAGGGTTTGCGCAGGAGCTCAGGACTGTAGCTTTCAAGCTCTGTTTTGAGGATGCGCAGTTCGTCTTCCACGAAAGCATTTTCCAAATCAATGACAAAGGCAATCAAACGCACGCGCTCGATGTGCTTGAGGAACGAAAGTCCCAGGCCATGGCCGCGCGAGGCACCTTCCAAAATTCCTGGGATGTCAGCCACAATGATTGGGCGCTGCCATTCATCCTCCATGACACCAATATTGGGGGAAAGCGTCGTAAAGGGATAGTTTGCTATTTTAGGCTGCGCTCGGGTGAGTGCCTTGAGTAGGGTCGATTTACCGGCGTTGGGAAATCCGACCAAGCCAATGTCTGCAATAAGCTTGAGCGCCAGCACGAATTCTTTCTCTTCGGTATCTTCCCCTGGCTGCGCGAAGCGCGGTGCCTGTCGGCGCGCAGTTTTGAAAAAAGCGTTGCCCTTGCCGCCACGCCCACCGCGCGCTGCGACAAATTCTCCGGGTTCGGTGAAGTCATGGAGTAGCTCTCCCGTCTCTGCGTCAAAAAGCTGTGTGCCCAAAGGAACCGGAATGACCAAGTCTTTGCCCTTTTTACCATGGCAATTTTTGCCCTTGCCCGGCTCACCATTCTGCGCACGGTAAAGCCTTTCAGGGTGGAGGTGGGAAAGCGCCATCAAATGCTCGGCAGTGCGAAAGATAACATCGCCACCATCGCCACCGTCGCCACCGTCGGGGCCACCAAATTCCTTATATTTTTCGTGCAAAAAAGACACTGCGCCGCGCCCCCCCTTACCGGCCTTGACGCGCAGCCGCACTTCATCGACAAATTTGTGCATCGCGGGTAGCACATAACACCGGCATACCATGGGAATCCAAAATAGTCGGCGCTGCACCAGTGCGTTGAGAATTGGCCATGGCATTGGTCGCCGCACTACGTTCTGTCAGCAAAAGCTATCTTTTAGGAGACTACGAGGTACCAGCGTTGCGCGGTATCGATTTGGAAATCCACGAAGGCGAGTTCACGGTGATCATGGGGCCTTCGGGTTCTGGCAAGAGCACACTGCTTAACCTGATTGGTTGCATCGATCTGCCGACGGCCGGGGAAGTCGTGGTGTGTGGGCAGAGCACCACGGCAAAAAAAGAAAACGAACTGGCAGAAATCCGGCGCACGAGCATTGGTTTTATTTTCCAGGCTTTCAATCTCATCCCAGTGCTTTCGGTCTATGAAAATGTCGAATACGCGCTTTTACTAAAAAGGATCCCCGAGACTGAAAGGGATGCCATGGTCAAAACGATCCTTGAGGAAGTGGGGCTCGGCGATTATCGCCACCACAGGCCGAACCAGCTTTCGGGCGGACAACGCCAGCGCGTCGCGATCGCACGGGCATTGGTCAGCCAGCCACGGATTGTGCTTGCCGACGAGCCGACTGCCAATCTGGACTCCGCCACCGGCCGTTCTATTTTGGAGCTGATGCAGAGGATGAACCAGCGCCACAAGACCACGTTTATTTTTGCAACACACGATCCTGAGGTGCTGGCCTTCGCGCAGCGGGAAATCCACCTACACGATGGCCAAATCCGCTCCGATAGCGCGCGCCGAGAGAAAGTTGCTAAAAGCCATAAAAGCCAAAGGAGGAAAAAATGAAAGTCTGGAAACTGCCTTTGGCGGTGCGCTTGGCGCTGCGCAATGTGTTCCGCAACCGGCGGCGCACGCTGATCACGCTGTCCTCGGTGGTTTTGGGTTCGGCCGCACTCATCGCCTTTGATGGCTACCGCAATTTCGCCGAGTGGGGACTACGCGAGATGTACATCCGTTCGCAACTCGGGCATATCCAGATCTACAAAAAAGGCTACCGCGCCTCCAAAGGCATGAACCCTTACGCGTACTTGATTGCCAATCCAGAGGAGATCAAAAAAACCATCGCGGAAACATTGGGGGAAAGGTTAAAGGTTGTCACCGCGCGCCTTGAACTCCATGGCCTGATCACACGCGGCGGGCAGTCGTTCAATTTCATTGCCCAAGGGATCGAAGTCGCCAACGAGCGCAAAATGTCAGCACTGGACGATGGCACCTCGAGCGCGCTCAAAGTCAAGCGTGGCCAGACGCTGGCTGACGACGAGGTCGGATCGGTGCTTTTGGGCAATGAACTCTGTGAGGCGCTTGGGGTCAACGAGGGCGACCTGCTGAGCCTGATGGGGGCAAGCGCCATCGGTTCGCTCAACGCGACTGATCTCCTTTGGAAAGGTTGTTTTTCGACTATCTCGAAAGAATACGACAAGGTCGCTGCGATCATGCCACTTGCCGATGCGCAGCGCTTCGCCGCCACAGACCATGTGCTCAAGCTGGTCGTAATGCTCAAAAATACCGAATGGACGGATCAGGCGCTGCGCGATCTGGAAAAGGTTTTTGCTGAAAAAAATTATGATTTGGAACTGGTCAGTTGGCGCGAGCTGGCAGACTACTACCGCCAGGTGATGGTTTTTTTAGGGGGTATGTTTTTGGTCATTGCCACCATCATTGCCATTGTCGTGGTCTTCTCGATTGTCAATACTATGACGATGGCAGTATTTGAGCGCGTGCAAGAAATTGGCACCATCCGTGCGTTGGGCGCCACTGGGAACCAGATTCTGCGACTTTTTGTCTTGGAAGGTTTTCTTCTGGGCGTGATCGGTGGGATCCTGGGAGCCATGATGGGTGGCGTCACCGCAATTTTCATTAACCAGGCAAAAATTATGATGCCGCCACCGCCCGGCAGTAGCGATGGCTTCTTGCTGCAGTTGCGGCTTTATCCGAAAAGCTTCCTGATTGGCTTCAGCGTGGCGGTCATTGCAAGCCTTTTGGCGTCGGTTTATCCCGCCTGGCGGGCGGCACGGCTGCGCGTGGTTGATGCGCTGCGCCATGTGTGAGTTTCAAAATACGAGTTGGGCTTTCCTTGCTTCCAGCGTTGTATGCCCTTAGCGTTTACATAGCACTCTCGGCTTTGGGGCTCTATTTTTTTCTCGAAATTGCTGGGTAGTTATTGTCGCCGCAGTGTCGAGTTGCGCACACTTCTTTCGATTGACAAGAACATGCCGTGCCACCGGCTGAGGCATGGAGGCTGATCAGCTCGTCGCGGAGATGCAGAGGATCCACGAGAGCGGCAGGTATTCGCTGGTAGAGGTAGAACGGCCGTGGTCGGTGCATAACCCCACCATCAGCGGGGAGTTTTCCCAACCAACAGCGCTCGGTTGGTATCTACGGCGGGAATTTGGCAAATTGCTCAAGATGGGTGCCACCATCCGTGTGAAAGCATCCCGGGTCCGGCGCGACCTTTATGACCCAGAGCTCATCCGCAGCATCAGCGAGGATGAGTGGGACCTACGCAAAAAAAAGCTTTTTTTATTTGCCGCAGAACGCATTGATCTCTCGCTCAACCGACTCGAACATTATACCGGAACAGCGGCCAAGCATTTCCAGCGCTACATCCTCTTTACTAACTACCGAATGCACGTTGAGGCTTTCCTGGCCTTTTATCCCAATTGCATCAAGCCAGCCAACCCAAACGTGCAGATGCCAGCATACCACCATGTTTTACCGGAGAATGCCGGCATCACCCTGGTCAATATTGGTGTCGGGCCAGCCAATGCCAAGACCATAACCGACCACATCGCCGTTTTGCGTCCCGAGCTGATGATCATGGTCGGCCATTGCGGAGGGCTGCGCAACCATCAGGAAATTGGCGACTACGTGCTGGCAACGGCCTACCTGCGCGCAGACCGTGTGATGGATGATATCTTACCACGCGAGATCCCAGTGATCCCAAATTTTATTATCAATTTGCAGTTGCGGCGCGAATTGGAAGAGCGCAAGATTCCCTACCGCATGGGCACGGTCTATACCACCGACAACCGCAACTGGGAATTTAACCAGCGCCAGACAGTGGAAGCGATGAAGATGTCGCGCTCGATTGCAGTCGACATGGAATCGGCAACGATCGCCGCCAATGGCTATCGTTACCGCATCCCGCACGCCACGTTGCTCTGTGTTAGTGATAAGCCGCTGCACGGGCGACCAAAACTTTCTGCGCAGGCGCAAATTTTTTATGCCAATAGCAAAGAAAAACACCTGGAAATTGCCCTGCGCGCTGTCGAGGCAATCCGAGCCGAATATCCTGAGGGTCTGCCCAACGCCGATGTGCGTTCTTTTGATGAGCCGCTTTTGGGGAGCTCTGGCAACGACTAACGTGACACGCTACTTGTTGCAACAGCCGGAAAAAGGCTTTTGATGTCCTGCGGTAGCGGGGCCTCGATAGTCCAGGGTTTTCCTGTGAAAGGATGGTGGAGGGAAATTCGAGCGCAGTGGAGTGCCGAGCGGCGTAGCCGCAGTTTTCGCCAATCCTCTTCTGTGATGGTGTCGTCGGCAAAGCGGAAATAGCACTGCGGGTCGAACCCATAAAGCTTGTCACCCACCACTGGAAAGCCCAGCGAAAACAGCGTGGCCCGGATCTGGTGCATCCTCCCCGTCACCAGCCGTGCCGAAAGTAAACTCAGTCCGCTATGGCATGAAACGCGGCGGAAGAGGGTGTGGCAGTCCCGAACGGCGCATGCGGCAGCTGGCAGCGCAGTCGGATCACTACAGAAAAAGCGCTGCCGGCGCAATCGGCTTTGCGGAAGCCGGTAGATCCAACCTTTAGCGTCGAAAAATTCCGGGAACTCGCCTTCGACCGCAACATAATAATCTTTTTCTGCCAGGTCTTTATGGGGCATGCGGTGGAACGCAACAGCGGCCCGGCGGGTTTTGGCCACGAGCAGCACGCCACTGGTTTCACGATCAAGCCGATAAAGCAAATGCGGCGTCTGCACCATGCCGCGCAGTGAAAGGAAGTTGACCACGGTCTGTGTGCGATAAATCCCTGAAGGGTGGACTGGTAACCCAGCGGGTTTATCGATCGCAATATAGTCCGCATCCTCATAAAGTACCGGTAGTGTCTGCGGCACCTCTGGTTCCTCGCGCCACAGCACCGTGAAGGCAATCTGGTCGCCGGCTTGTAGCCGCCGTGCCGGTCGTGTGGGCTGTGCGTTGAGCAGCACTTCTCCGGCGGCGATGCGCTTTTGCCATTTTTGGCGCGAGCAGATGGGATAGCGTTCAGCGAGCCAGCTATCCAACCTTTTTCCCGAAGCCTGTGGCGGCACGCTCGCAGTGCGCACTTCGCTCGGCATGGCATAACACCGCGCTGTGCGCTAGTTTGCCAAGCACATTCGGCAAAATCGTACAAAAATTTGTCTTTTTTTTCGATAATAGAATGTGGGCAAAAGGCTGGCTTTTCTCATTGCATGGATTTTACCTTTGATCGCACTGCAGCCGCCGGCACCTGTGATCTCTGGGGAGGTGGACTGGCAGCATAACCGCGTCATGATCAGCGTGGAGTGGCAACTGCGCGGCGGGCTCGCGCAGCGACCAAATACCGAGCTACGCGGCCTACTCCGCTCGGAGGCGCTGCGGAAGCTCAGTGTAATTACGGAAAGACTTTGGCAAAAAGCAGCGGCACGGCTTGAACAAAAAGAAAGTCCCGATTTTGCGCAATTCTATTCCCAGTTGAAGCTCGCCAATTTCCAAGTCGCAGAAAACCGGGCCAGCGCCATGCTGCAGATCGCTCTGCGCGGGCGCGATTCTTTGCTATCCTTTTTCCCTCTGCCCTTTGGCAGCGAGCTTGCAACCGATACAGCGCACGACGAATCGGCCTATGCCCAACGGGCAAATACCACCGAGTATGACACTTCGGATGCAGAGCCAATTCGCTACACGGGAGTGATCATCGATGCACGGCATTTGCCATTTACCCCCTCGCTCAACAGCGCTATTTTCACCAGCTCGGGAAGGCAATTTTATGGTGCAGAATTCCTGCGCCGGATAACTGCGGTGCGTCGTGGGGTCATGGGTTTTTATCCAGCAGAGACATTGCCAGAGGTCTTACGCCGCGCTGGCAAGCGACCACTCAAAATCCCAGCATTAGGGCTACACAATGCAGGCACCGACCTCATCATTAGCGAAGAGGATGCCGCAAGGTTGCTGGCGCACCCGGATAGCCGCCGCAATTTAGAACGTGCGCGTGTGGTGGTGTTAGTGCCGACCGAAAAACTCAGCGAAAAGTTTTAACCCCGCTCTGCGGCAAAGCGGCGGAGCGCCTCACACACGGCATCGCGGCAGCGCCCACACTGCTGCGCCACTGGGAAATTGCGCTGCAGTTCGGTAAGGCTGAGCGGCCCCTGGCGCAGCAATTCGGCCACCTGCCGCTCGTTGACATTGGCACAGCAACAAAGGATCATATTGACATTGAGAATTATTATCACTTGCTGTCAAGCATATCTAAACCATCCGTAACCACCCAAGCGAAGGTATCCAAAATACAGAACCACCAGCGCACTGAGTTCTATGTTAAAGCCCTTTAAGCCACAGCCCGGCAAAAAATTTTTCAGAAAAACTGAAAAAATTTCGCGATTTTTGGGCATTTAATTTTCAGAAAACAAAAGATAGGGAACGGACGACAGAAAAGTTAACATCCGGCATCCACCGTTACGGCAAGAACTCCCCCTGCACGCTTGCCGCCATAACACGAAAGTTAGCTTTTGTTATGACTGAAAAGTACAAACTGCAAAAAGTTTTGATTGCCGGTGCTGGTGCGATGGGCTCTGGGATTGCGTACCTCTTTGCCCGTGCCTATCCTGAAGCCACGGTTGACGTGGTGGAACCATCAGCACAGATGCGTGAACGCGCCCAGGAGCAATTTGCGCGCTGGAATGCACGCGACACCGCACGCGATCAGGCTAAGGGCATCACAACAAGCAGTGACTGTAGCAATCGTATCCGGCTTTTTCCTGATTTCCAGAAGGCAGCCACGGACTACTGCCTGCTTCTGGAGGCAGTGCCAGAAAATTTGGAGCTCAAAAAAACTGTTTTCCGCGAATTCAGCACGCGGGCCAAGGCAGATGCTATTTTCGCGAGCAATACGTCTTCGCTATCTGTTACATCACTTGCCGCAGTGCTGGCCAAGGAACAACAAGCAAATGCCATTGGCCTACATTTTTTCAACCCCCCGCGCGTCATGCAGCTCATTGAAATTATCATTACAGAAAATACCTCTCCAGAAACTGAAAAAAGAGCGAGGGCGATCGCTGCTGACTTAGGTAAAAAGGCCGTTGTCTGCCGGGATGCCCCGGGATTTATCACTTCCCGGCTGGGTATTGTCCTGCTCAACGAGGCGATCTTCGCACTGCAAGAGGGGCTGATGAGTGCAGAGGAGATCGATACGGCCATGAAGTTAGGTTACAATTTCCCGATGGGGCCACTGGAGCTTGCTGATTTCATCGGCCTCGACGTGGTTTTTGCCGTGACGCAGTCGCTTTACGAAAACTACCAAGATCCCAAATACCGCCCGTGCTTGCTTTTGCGCAAGAAGGTCGAGGCCGGCCACTTGGGGCGCAAGACTGGCCGCGGCTTTTATGTCTATGGCGACAAATAGCCTTTTGGTCTTCGGCGTAGTGGCCTATCTCTTGCTGACCGTTGTGATCGGTTTTATCGCCGCACGCCGCGTGCGCTCAGAAAAGGATTTTGCCTTAGCGGGGAAAAAGTTGTCGCTTTTCATGGCGACTTCCACCGTATTTGCGACCTGGTTTGGCTCAGAGACCATTTTGGGTTCCTCGGCGAATTTCGTCCGTGAGGGCTTTTTGGGGGTGATTGAGGAGCCATTCGGTGCGGCGTTATGTTTAATTTTGGTCGGTATTTTTTTTGCGCGCCGGCTTTACCGGATGGACCTTGTCACTTTCAGCGATTTTTTCCGCCTGCGCTACGGCGTGGTAGCAGAAATTTTTTCCGCCGCGATTCTTTCGTTTTCTTATGTGAGTTGGGTCGCAGCGCAGTTTTTAGCGCTCGGCATAGTTTTCCATACCATCACTGGGCTTTCACTCGAAGTTGCAATTGTCGCGATGGCCGTTTTGGTGGCGTTTTATACCACACTTGGCGGCATGTGGGCAGTCTCGCTCACCGACACGGTGCAGATGGCACTGATCATTTTAGGGCTGGCCGCAGTTTTTGTGTTCTTGTTGCAGGAGGCTGGTGGGCTGCAGGTAATTTTAGCTAAAACTCCTGCCTCGCATTTTTCGTTTTTGCCGCCGGCTGACTTTTCCCCCTTTCGCTATGCTGGGTTATGGATGGTGTTAGGGCTCGGTTCGATCCCCGGTCAGGATGTTTTCCAGCGCGTGATGTCGTCACGTAGCGAGCAGGTCGCTGCTTGGTCTTCGGTCGTTGCAGGGTTTTTATACCTTTCTGTGGCGATGATCCCTCTTTTCCTCGGTCTCGTGGCAGTGCAATTGCTCACAAAAAACGATTTGCCACAAGACCTGCAGTTCCTCCTGCCGCAGCTCATTTTGCAAAAAACACCGGTGTTGGTGCAAATTGTGTTTTTTGGCGCGCTCATTTCGGCGATCCTGAGCACAGCCAGCGGTGCGCTTTTGGCACCGTCGGTACTTATCAGCGAAAACCTTTTGGCCAAGGTTTTCCGCAATCAGGATACACTTTTATTGTCTCGTTTGAGCACCCTGGCAATCGCCGGCTGGGCGTTAGAGATGGCATTGGCACACCGCCACATCCACAACCTGGTGACAGAATCGTCAGCGGTGGGTTTGGTTGCGCTTTTCGCCCCTTTTATCTTCGGGTTTTATGGCAAAAATGTGCCCAGCTTGGTTGCAGTGGCAAGTATGCTTTCCGGATTTTGTGTCTGGCTTTTTTGGCAGCCGCTGAGCAGGCTTTTTAACATCCCGCACGACGATTTTCCAGGAACAGTGGCGGGATTTTTAACTGCCTTTTTGCCTTTTGGGATTTTTTATGGTGGTCAGATTTTGAAGAAAACGAAAACCCTTTTGGCGCGGGCGAGCACTAATGGGCATGGCTTTGTTTAATGTTACCACGCAACCAATAGTTAATTAGTACACCCATGGTTACGTAGTCATAGATAACACAAGCATCCAATGGCTTGACACCACATGAAAAATTTTATGGCAAATCTCCTGCAGAGCAGGTTGCTGGAGTGTCAGCTATCTCCCCAGGTTGTGCCCAAAAGGGGCCATCATAATGCCAGCAATTGCAATCGTCGGGCGGCAGAACGTCGGTAAAAGTTCGCTCTTCAATTGCCTGATTGGCAAGCGCAAAAGCATCGTCTATGGAACGCCGGGCGTGACCCGCGATCTAATTACAGAACGCGTGCCGTGGGGTGAGGGCCGCTGGACACTGACCGACTTTCCGGGATTTGAACGCGAAAAGGAGGTGCGCACGGATGCCGTGACACTCGCCGCAATCCGCGCTGCAGAAAAAGAGCTCGAAAAATACCATTTGATACTTTTTGTCGTGGCACGTAGCGGCCTTTCCAGCTATGAACACGATTTGGCCGAGCGCCTACGCCGGCTGAAAAAACCTGTATGGCTGGTGGTGAATTTCGTGGACGACCCACAACTGGAAACCGAAGTCGCAGAGTTTTTTCGCTTGGGTTTTCCTGAGACTTTTTTTGTCTCCGCACTCAACCGACGAAATATCCAGGCGCTGCGCGAGCGCATCCAAGAGTATTTTTCGGGCAAAAAAGCAAAACCGACACCACGAGAAGAGTTGCCCCGTCCTGATTTGCGTCTGGTGGTTTTAGGCAAACCCAATGCCGGCAAAAGCACACTTTTTAATCGGCTGGTCGGCAAGGAGCGAGCGCTGGTTTCCCCACAGCCTGGCACCACGCGCGACACCGTGGGTGAATTTTTCCACTACGAGCATAAATTGGTCGAGCTGCTCGATACGGCGGGATTGCGCCGGCAAAGCCGGATCCATGAAGATCTCGAGCGCATCAGTGGCCAGCGGACAACGGAAGCACTCGAAAACTGCGACGTTGCTTTTTTGCTCATCGACTTTACTGAAGTTTTTGACCAGCAGAATAAAGCCCTGCTCAACCGCATCGCGGCAGCAGGAAAACCCGTGGTGGTGTTGGTCAATAAATACGATCTCTTCCGCCACGATGCTGAAACCAAAGCCCAAATTGCCGCACGCCTCGCCGAAGTGCAAAAGCGCTTCTGGCAGTTCCCCTGGTTTTTTGTCAGTGCACTCAGTGGGGAAAACTGCCGCCGCGCGCTGGCAAAGGCTTTTGCATTGAAAGCACTTTTCACGAAGGTCGGGACACCACAGCTCAACCGCATCCTTGCCGAGCTAACACACAATCCCATTTTAGCTAACCACGGCATCAAACTAAAATACATCACGCAGGGGGAGCCGGCCAATCGCTTTATCCTTTTTGCCAATAAGCCGGTGCCAATCCCGGTGCGCCGTTACCTAACACAAGCGTTGGCGCAAAAGTTAGGATGGCAAGAACTCCCCTTGCTTTTGGACATCCGACAAAAAATCTGAAAATTGGTTGCTCTGGCAAAAAGCCACTGGGGAATTTTACATGACCCTTGCTGAGCTGGAAGCGGAGGCCAAGCGCTGCATCCGGTGCAAACTCGCCAGCACACGCACCCAGGTAGTTTTTGGTGAAGGCAATCCAAAAGCCAGACTGATGTTCATCGGTGAGGGACCAGGCAAAGAGGAAGACTTGTCTGGGCGACCCTTTGTCGGCCGGGCCGGCCAATTGCTCACGCGCATCATCGAACAGGGCATGAAGTTGCGCCGCGAGGATGTCTATATCGCCAATGTTGTCAAGTGCCGACCGACTGTCGATGGCCTTGGTGTGCGCGACCGTCCGCCCGAACCTGACGAGGTCGCGGCCTGTTCTTTTTATCTCAAAAAGCAAATCGAACTCATCGCACCCGAAGTGATTGTCACGCTCGGCAACCCTGCCACCCGCTTTTTGCTCAACACCAACGAGGGGATCATGAAACTCCGTGGCAAGTGGCATAGCTACAACGGCATCCCAGTGATGCCGACCTACCATCCCAGCTTCCTGCTCCGCCATGGCGGGGAAACGGGCAACACCCCACACAAGCGCGAGGTCTGGAACGACATCAAACTGGTGATGCAAAAGCTCGGCTTGCCGGTTTAAGAAATACCCGAGCAATCCTGAAAGTTTTCATAGGCTGCCTAAGTGTTATTTTGGCGCGAAAATTTTTTCGACTGCTTGCCGGCGAAAGCTAAAAATTTGCTCAAGCCTCTTGCGCACAATGAGGCTATGCACCACGCCCTGCAAAGGCAATGCAGGCAGTGCATAATCCACACGATCGCGCATCAGCGTGTGCCGGCCTGCACGCTCGAAGAAGTGCTTGTGCGACCAGATACGATAAGGGCCGATGCGCTGTTCGTCGCAGAAAAAAACTCGCTCTACGACATGGGTAATCTCGGTGACCCAAGTTAAAGGAATTCCCCAAAGCGGGGACACGCGGTATTCGATGAAAAGCCCCGGATAGATTTGCTGCGGCAAATCGGGAGTGAGGATGCGGAACTGCATATCGGGTGGGGTGATCTTTTCGAGGTTGCGGGGATCAGAAAAAAACTGCCAGACCTCGGGAATCGGCGCCGGCACCAGTTGCTCGCATTGCAGGCTATGGATGACCATGTGGCCGTCGCCTTAGAGTCACAGCACAAGACAAGCCAAAGTATCGGCGCCTTTCGACGCAAGCAAACAGCATTGGTTATTTAGAAACGCAGTTGTTTAGAGTACAAAAAGGTAATTTCATGCATACCGCTTGGCATTATTCCCCAACGCGCGCGGCAGAAAACCCAATAGCTACCCCGACCTTGGCCTCCATGCCGTTTCGGCTAACCCGCAAAAGGCATATACTCCCGTAAATCCTCGGGGATGTCCTGCCAAGGGGGCTTCTCGCCCTCGCGCCAGTGCCAGAAGAAGAGTTTTTCTATCAAATA